>CAMQDG010000052.1 GCA_946999425.1 uncultured Peptoniphilus sp. | reverse complement strand
TACCCCTCGAAACGCTTTTTAAAGGTGGAAAAGCTTACGCTTTTCTTTCCTATTGCCTTTATGGAGGTTTAATCCGTATTTATTCTTTTTCGTTTTTTATTTTGTTTCCGAATAATTCGCCTTACGGCGACCGGACCAATAGCAGATATTTGCAACCAAATCAAAGATTTGGGCAAATAGTTGCATGAGACCTACCACGATTTTTTTCAAAAATCGGGTTAGGGCTTCAAATTGGTCCCTGCATTCGGTTGCGGAGGTTTAATCTTGTGAAATCTGTTCGCATAAATTTACCCTACATTTCTTCGCAGATTTTTGTTGGAGAAAAACTCAAAATTTTTTATTCAATTGATATTTAATTTTATTTAATTCGAGAAAAATGGGTGTATAATAATAAACAGCGTAAAAAAAAGGAGGACAAGATGAAATCTTTTCTAAGGAGAAAGGGCATTTCCCTATCTCCGAAAGTGTATTTTGTAGATGCCTTGGGAGCAATGGCATATGGACTTTTTGCAAGTCTTTTGGTAGGAACTATACTTAATACTTTGGGACAAAGCTTGGGTATAGAATTTTTAAGCAAGACAATTTGGCCCTTAGCTCAAAAAGCGACGGGTCCTGCAATAGCAGTTTCCATAGCCTATGCCCTTCAAGCACCTAATTTAATTTTATTTTCCATAACCCTTGTAGGAATATGTGGAAATGAATTGGGCGGACCTATGGGAGTTTATATAGCAAGTTTAATTGCTGTAGAGATTGCAAAAATTGTAAGCAAGGAAACAAAAATAGATATAGTAATAACTCCTGTTGTAACAGTTCTTGTGGGAGTAACTATAGCTACCTTCATAGGACCCTATATTCAAAAATTTATGACTGGTATAGGAAGCATAATAATGATTGCAACAAATCAAAAACCATTTTTAATGGGTATAATTGTTTCCGTTATTGTGGGAATTGTTTTAACCCTTCCCATATCCAGTGCAGCCCTATGTATGATGCTTTCTCTTTCCGGTCTTGCTGGTGGAGCTGCAACTATAGGGTGTTCTTGTCAGATGATAGGATTTGCCGTAACATCTTTTAAGGACAACGGACTTCAAGGTCTTGTTGCTCAAGGTCTTGGAACGAGCATGCTTCAAATGCCCAATATTATAAGGAATCCAAAGGTTTTAATACCGCCTACTCTTGCTTCGGCAATACTTGGACCTCTTGCCACAATAGTTTTTAAAATGGAGAATACTCCTCTTGGAAGTGGCATGGGTACCAGTGGTTTAGTAGGACAAATTGCAACTTTTACCGCCATGGAAAATGTTCCTTTTCCAAAGTTGTTGGGACTTATAATACTTCTTCATATTATTTTGCCTGCCCTAGTAAGTTATATAATTTATATGGTTTTAAAAAAGGCAAATTGGATAAAAGATGGGGACATGAAACTTAATTTTTAAACAAAAAAAGACAGCTTATGGTTTTTTCGTGAAAAACGAAAGCCATAAACTGTTTTTTTATTTTATAAAATTTCTTTTAAATCTTCTATTAAGCCGTCGATTTCTTCATCCCTTGTCCTGTAACAAGTGCAAAATCTTACATTAAAGGTATCTGTTCCTAAATTTTCCACATCAAATAAAACTTGTCTATTTCTAAGTTCTTCAATTTGATCTTTTGAAAGTTTAACAAAAATTTGGTTTGATTCAGGCTTAAAGGAATAGGAAATATTTAAAGAATCAAGTTTTTTCTTTAGGATCATAGCCTTTTCATAGGCAATTTTTCCAATTTCATAATAAAGACCTTGGTCAAAAAGTCCGTCAAATTGTGCCGCAAGAATAAAGCCCTTTGCCATAATTGCACCCTTTTGTTTCATGTGATTTCTAAATCTTTCCTTTAGGTCTTCATCTACAATAACAAGAGCTTCTCCGAAAAGGGCCCCGTTTTTAGTTCCACCGATTGTAAAAATGTCGCAAACCTCTGAAATATCCTTTAAAGTCATACCTGTTGCTGCAAGAGCAACTGAAAGTCTTGCTCCATCAATAAACATATAAAGTCCATATTGAAGGCAAACTTCATAAAGATCCTTTAACTCTTCTTTTGTATATACAGCTCCTGTTTCGGCAGTTTCTGAAATATAAAGCATCTTTGGTATAACATCATTTTCAGCACCGAAAAGAGAAAGATTGTCTAAAAGAAGTTCGGGACTTAATTTTCCGTCTTCACTTTCTAAGGTAATAATTTTATGACCTGTTGCTTCAAGAGCTCCACTTTCATGGATGGCAATATGTCCGGTCTTTGCTGAAACAATAGCTTCATAATTTCTTAAAGTGTGGGTTGCACATACAATATTTGCCACAGTCCCTCCTGCTACAAATTCCACATCAATATCATCTCGTCCTATTTCTTTTTTAAGTTTTTCCCTTACGGAAACAGAGTATTCATCAAGAGAGTAACCCTTTAAACCCCTTTCAGGAAGTTTATTTAAGAAGTCATAAATTTTTTCGTGGCCCCTATCGTTATAGTCGTTTAAAAAATTTTTCATAACTACCTCCGTTGTTTTAAAACAAAATCACTTATATAATTACATTATAGAATAAGAAAGGGAAAGATACTATGAAAATAAAAAAAGACAGTCATGGAGCGAATCTCTTTGAACTTGCAAGAAAATACGGCTTTGATGTAAAGGATATTAGGGATTTTTCTTCCAATATAAATCCCCTTGGAAATTCAGAAAAAGCTATAAATTATTTAAAGGAAAATTTAAATTTATTTACAACTTATCCAGATCCGGAATATCTTGACCTTAAAAATTCCATATCAACTTATACAAAGGTAGATGGAGAAAATATCATCTTAGGTTCAGGAACAACAGAGCTTATTTGCAACTATATAAGGCTTATAAATCCTAAAAAAGCCCTTTTATTGTCCCCTTGTTATAGTGAATATGAAAATGAACTTAAAAAAATAAATGCCCAAATATTTTATTATAATTTAAAAGAAGAAAGAGATTTTAAGGCTGACCTTAAAGAGATTATAAAGATAATAAAAGATGAAAAAATAGAATTATTCGCCTTTGCAAATCCCAACAATCCCACAGGTTCCATTTTTACAAAAGAAGAAATAGAAGACCTATTAAAAAATGAAAGTTGCAACTTTTTAATAGACGAAACCTATGTGGAATTTACAGACATAAAAAGATATACTTCCCTTGAATTTATTAAAAAGTATAAAAATTTTTTGGCAGTCCGTTCCACCAGCAAATTTTTTGCAAGTCCAGGAATAAGGCTTGGCTATGGTATTAGCGGAAATGAAGAAGTTTTAGAAAGTTTTTCAAAAAAACTTATCCTTTGGGGAGTAAATATAGCTGCTGAAATAATGGGAAAAGTCATGTTTTTAGATAGGGATTATGAAGAAAGGGTTTATAAGCACATAAGCAAGGAAAGAAAATATATGATTTTCCATTTAAAAGAAATAAAAGACCTTAAAGTTTATGAATCTCAGGGCAATTTTATCTTGGTAAAAATCTTAAATGGTAAAAGTGCAAAAGATTTAAGGGAATATCTTTTAAAAGAAAAAATGGTAATAAGAGATTGCGCCTCCTTTAAAAATTTAGATGAAAGTTTTTTCAGATTTTGCCTTTTAAAAACAGAGGACAACAGAAATTTACTAAGGGGAATTGAAAAATTTTTTAAGAACAAGATATAAGTTTAATAAATATAAAAAAAGATGTGATTTTTTCACATCTTATTTTTTTCATTTAAAAATTCTTTAATTTTTAAAGCCGTATCCCTTGAATTTTCATTTAAAAATTCCCTAATAAAAGTCTTGTTTGAACTTTTATAGTGGGGATCGTAATAATTTACCATAAGTCTTTCTATAACTGTGTCATAGTTTTTATTTTCTATTTCTTTTATCATTTGATCCACAAGATTTTCATTAATGCGTTTTTTTAAATTTTTTAAAGTGTCAATTAATTCAAGGTCATTATTATGAACATAGTCTTTTTTTATTATTTCCTTCCTTTTTTCAAGGGAAGAAGTGATTAAAATCCTCTTGGAAGAGTTATATTTGTCAAAAAGATATTTGGGAACGTTTAATTTTCCAATCCTTATGCTTTCAGCTTCCACAAAAACAAGGTTTGATTTTCTCTTTCTAAGTTCTTCAAAAATATTTGTTTCAAATTGCTTTTGGGAGGGTTGGTCACTTAAAAGGACAGCTCCTAAAATAGATCCCCTGTGGTTTGCACATTTTTCTAAATTTAAAGTATCAAGACCCAGACCTTTAAGTTCCTCTATAATATGTGTCTTTCCGCAACCTGTATAGCCATCAAGGACTATAAAATCAATTTCTTCTGTCATTTTTTTAAGGGCTTCAATTTGGTAATTTCTATAAGCCTTATAGCCTCCATGCAATTTTTTCACAGGGATTTTCATAGATCTTAAGAAATTAAACAAAACACCAGACCTCATACCGCCCCTTGAACAATATAAAAGGGGAGTTCCTTTTTTTGTAAGGTTTACAATTTTTTCATAAAAATCTGAAAGTTTTACTGAGGCATATTTAACAGCTAAAAGCTTTGCTTTTTCCACTTGGGAATCATCATAAAGGGTGCCGACGATTTTTCTCTCGTTATCATCTAAAATTGGCAAATTTAAAGCTCCTGCAATATGAGAAGATTTATATTCTGATGGGCTTCTTAAATCTATATAAATAAAATCTTTATCTATTACATCTTCAATTCTACTATCTTCAAACATAGGGTTTATCTCACCTCCATTGTCATTTTACAACACTGTGATAAAATATACAAAGGAGATGAGAATGTGGAACTTGAAGTTTGTGGAGGCTGCAATGCAAAAATAGGAGCCGGAAATTTAGATGAAATTTTAAAAAATTTGGACATTTATAAAAGACCAGAAATTATTGTAGGTTTTGAAGGAAAGGACGATGCCTGCGTCATAAAACTTACAGATGAAATTGGAATAATAAACACTTTGGATTTTTTTCCGCCTATGGTAAAAGATCCCTATATATTTGGACAAATTGCCGCCGCTAATGCTATGAGCGACGTATATGCCATGGGCGGACAAGTTATTTCAGCTCTTAACATTGTCGCCTTTCCAGAAGAGGAAGACATAAATATTTTACAAGAAATTTTAAAGGGTGGAGCTGACAAGGTTAAAGAGGCTGGAGCTTCCCTTTCAGGCGGTCATTCCATTCATGATAAAAAAATAAAATATGGTTTAAGCGTAACGGGCATGGTAAATCCTGAAAAAATTTGGAGAAATACAGGCTCAAAGCCGGGAGATTATATTTTTATTACAAAAAAATTGGGAGTTTCCTTAGTTGCTGGAGCTTATTTGCAAAATGAGGCAAGTAAAGAATCCTATGAGGAAGCGGTAAAATCCATGATAAGCCTTAACAAATACAGTGGCGAAGCCTTAAAAGAATTTAATCCATCTTCCGTTACAGATGTGACTGGATTTGGTCTTTTAGGCCACTTAAATGAAATGATAGGAAATCATGGAGCCAGGATTTATTCTTCTATGATTCCAGAAATTCCTGGAGCTATTGATGCAGCTAAAAGATTTTTATTTACAGCAGGCGGTCAAAGGAATAGAAATTATTTAAAAAATGTAAAATTTGAAATAGATGATTTTGCCATGGAGGAACTTCTATTTGACCCACAAACATCGGGAGGACTGCTCTTTACTATAGATAGGGAAAAGGGCGAACAAGTCATGAGAAGATTTAGAGAAAAAAATTTATTTTTAAAAAGAATTGGAGAAATAGAAGAAGAGGGAGGTATAAGAGTAGTATGAAAATTATAGATGCCAGGGGGATTCCTTGTCCAAAGCCTGTTATAATGTCAAAAAAATTTATTGAAGATGAAAAGGAAAAAGAATTTACAGTTCTTGTAGATAATTTAATTGCAACTGAAAATCTTTCAAAGTTAGCAGAACAAATGGGCTATATTACCAAAGTAAAAGAAAATTCAAAGACTGATTTTGAAGTTTTATTTACACAAAATGGAGAAAAAAAAGAAAGTAAAAAAGTAAGTGAAAGTTCAGATGCCTATATAGTTGTAATTTCATCAGATATGATGGGAGTGGGAGATGAGGACTTTTCTAAAAAACTTTTAGGAGGTTTTATCTACGCCCTAACTGAGCAAAACCACCTTCCTGAAAAAATAATTTTTTACAATAAGGGAGTTTACATTCCTGCAACATGGGAAGATTCCATAAAAGATTTAAAATTTTTGGAGGAAAGAGGAGTTGAAATTTTTTCCTGCGGACTTTGCGCCGGTCAATATGGTCTTAAAGAAAAAATTCAAGTAGGAACAATAACTAATATGTATGAAATAGCAAGGCTTATGGCCACTTACAGGGTGGTGAAACCTTAATGAAATATATTGTATATACATTTGAGGGTTTAAATTATTCTGAAGCTGCAAATGACCTTTTAAAAGAAAATAATATTGAAGCAAGGCTTATACCTGTTCCTTCAAAAGTTCAGTCAGGCTGTGGATTTTGCCTTAGAAGCCCCTTTGAAAATAAAGAAGAAATAGAAAAACTTTTTGACAAAAAAGATATGCACCTTTTGGGAAGATACACATTCACCTATGGAAATCCCAGATCTTGTACCTTTGCCCTGCCGGAGATAGAGAAGTTATGATATATTTTGACAACAGCGCAACAAGTTTAATAAAACCGGAAGAAGTAAAAGTTGCCATGTCAGATGCCCTTTCTGGAAAATATGCAAATCCTTCAAGGGGAGCCTATGGACCAGCATTAACTGCCATGAATAAAATTTATCAAGTTAGAAAGTCCATTGCAAAACTTTTCGGAGTGGAAGCAATGGACATTGCATTTACCCCTAATATTACAAGTTCCTTAAATTTAGTCATAAAAAGCTTGTTTAATGAAAAAGACCATGTAATAACAAGTGTCTTAGAACACAATTCTGTTTTAAGACCCCTTTATCAGCTTCAAGACAGGGGAATGGAAATAAGCTTTTTAGATTGTGACGATAAATTTAATTTAAAATATCAAGACTTGGAAGGGCTTTTGAGGAAAAATACAAGAGCCCTTATAATAACTCAGGCTTCCAATGTAGTGGGAAATATAAGCGACTTGGAAAAAATTTATGCTTTTACAAAAAAACATAAGCTACTTCTAATAATAGACGGAGCCCAGGGAGCCGGAGCAATAAAAACTGATTTGAGCAAATTTGAAAATACAATTTATTGTTTTACTGGTCATAAATCCCTATATGGACCCACAGGTACAGGGGGCATAATAAATAGAAGTTCTGAAAAATTTAAGCCAGTTTTTAGTGGAGGAAGTGGCTACAGGTCCTTTGAAAGACACACTCCAGACATTTATCCAGACCTATTTGAATATGGAACGATAAATGTCCATTCCATAATAGGACTTGGAGCCGGAGTGGATTACCTTTTAAAGAATCCCCCCTATGGAAAACTTGAAGAATTAAGTTCTTACCTATACAATTCTTTAAAAGACATAGAAGGAATAAAAATATATGGAGATTTTGAAAAAAATCATCTTCCAATTTTGTCCTTCAACCTTTTAGATTATGACTCGGCCCTTGTTTCTCAAATACTTTGGGAAAAACTTGAGCTTTGTTCAAGACCAAATTCCCACTGTGCTCCCCTTTTACACAAGAGAGCCGGCACTGAAGAAAGGGGAATGGTAAGATTATCCCTATCCACATTTAACACAAAAGAAGAAATAGATATATTAAAAAAATTTTTAGAGGAGATGATTGTATCAAAGTAAATAGAAAAAAAGGGGCATTATATATGTTTTTGTCGGCCTTTTTCTTTTCGATTATGAATATATTTATAAGATATACGGCAAAAATACCCATATTTCAACAGCTTATTTCCAGAAATTTAATAATAACAATAGCCATGCTTATAGCCTTGGCATTGGAAAAAAACCTTAAAAATTTAAAAGTTGAAGAAGGGAAAATGCCCCTTTTTTTAAGATGTACCTTCGGATTTTTAGGAATGATAACAAACTTTTATGCCGTTAATCATATGGCAATAGCAGACGTATCTGCCATAACAAAAATGAGTCCCTTTTTTGTTATGGTATTTGCCGCCCTCATACTAAAAGAAAAACTTAGGGACTATTCAGTTTTTGCCTTGATACTTTCCATAGCAGGTATGTTTATAGTAATAAGACCCAACTTAGCAAATAATCCGGGGCCTGCTATGGTTGCTGTAATTTCCGCCATAGGAGCATCTTTAGCCTACACAATGTTGGGAGTGCTTAAAAGTAAAGTACGTTCAGAAGTTATAATATTTTATTTCGGACTTTACTCGACCTTAGGCTGTCTACCCTTTATAGTGGGAAATTTCCAAGTTCCCGATTTAGAAGAAGCCTTACTTTTAATAATGATAGGAATAACAGCAGGTCTAGGACAACTTTTCGTAACCCTTGCCTATAAATATGCTCCTGCATCAGAAGTCAGCATATATAACTTCAGTGCCATACCCATAGGAATAATTTTAGGACTTATCTGTTTTGGGGAAAAAGTGGATTCTTTAAGTTTATTGGGAATGGCTATGATAATAATAGCTGCTTATTACAACTATAAAATGGCAAAAAAAGTCCAAGAAGCTGAAACTTAAGAAAACCTGAAAGGAGAAAAAATTATGAATACCATTGAAAACCAATTGAAGCACAGATCAATAAGGGAATTTACGGAAGAAGAAATAGACGATAAGACCTTAAAAAAACTTTTTGAAGTTGCAAACAGAACTGCTACATCAACGGGAATGCAAAGTTTCTCCATAATAAGAGTAAAAGATGAAAATTTAAAAAAAGAAATTTCTAAGGTTTGTAATCAAGAATATGCCTCAAGGGTTAAGGAACTTTTAATTTTTATAGTTGATAATTATAGGAATTTAAAAATAGGGGAAGAACAAGGGAAAAATCTTGAAAAAGCAAGGGACATGGATAGGTTTTTTCAAGGTTTTACAGACGCCTGCCTTGCCGCTCAAAATATGGTAGTTGCAGCAGAATCTTTAGGTTTGGGAACAGTTTATTTTGGAAGCATTTTAAATGACTATGACAGAATAATAGAACTTCTGAACCTACCCGAACTTACCTTTCCTGTACTAGGACTGGGAATGGGATACCCCAATCAAGATCCTCAAATAAAACCAAGAATGCCCATGGAACTTAAAGTTTTTGAAAATAAGTACAAAAAATTTGATTCTTACCTTGAAAAGATAAAAGACTATGATATAGAAATGACTAACTACTATGACACAAGGGCGGAGGGAAGACGAAGCGACTCCTTTAGCAAACAAGTGGTAAATAGATACGAACAAGCTAACGAAAAGAGAAGAAAAGTATTAGATTCCATAAAGAAACAAGGTTTTGACTTAGGTTTAAAGTAAATAAAAAAATTTTAAAAAATTTTAAAAAAAGTGTTGACAAGAAAATAAAGGGTGCATATACTATTAAAGCTGACTTTTTTCGAGGCAGAGAAAAAATTAAAAAATGAAATTTTAATTTTAAAAAACTGTTGACAAAGAAGTTTTCATCATATATACTAAATAAGCTGTCTAAAAAAAAGACAGCAAGAACCAAGAAAAATAAATAGTGTGAAG
>CAMQDG010000051.1 GCA_946999425.1 uncultured Peptoniphilus sp. | reverse complement strand
AGGGACAATCGCAAGTCCATTAGTCCCCCTCGCGATACATATGTAAAATAAAAAAATGAGAAAGAATAAATGTAGAAAAAAGATCAATTGAAAAAAATATAAAACAAAATGCTTCACGTAGAGCGTAAAAAAATAATTTATAAAAAATTTAAAATAAATTTTAAATCAAATATTTATTTTTTTCTCTCACATTATACACGCGGACCAATAAATTGGTCCCTACAGGATTTTTAAAGGTTATGGCGAAATATAGATTTGTTTAAATGAAAGGATTTCTTAAATAATTTAAAATAAATTTTAATTCAAAATTAAAATACAATTTTAAAAATGCTCTATGTGAAGCATAAAAAATATAAAACAAAAATTTTTAAATAAAAAATAAAAACTTAAAAAAACTACATTGCCAGGCAATTAAAAAGGATATAAAATAAAAATGTTAGCTTGTTGATTTTAAAGTGATAAAACGGAGGAGACTTATGAGAAAAAATCCAATCTATGTGGGTTCGGAAATAGGCAAATTAAATGCAGTGATTTTACACCGGCCGGGCAAGGAATTATTAAATGTAACCCCTTCAATTATGGAGGAACTTCTATTTGATGAAATTCCATTTTTAGATGCAGCTCAGGAAGAACATGACAATTTTGCTGATATTTTAAGAAAAACCGGTACAGAAGTTTATTATCTTGAAAAATTAGCGGCAGAAGCACTTACAAGTGATGAAATAAGAAAAAATTTTATAAAAGAATATTTAGATGAAGCTGACATCAAACTTCAAAAAGAAAGAAAATATATAGAAGATATGTTTTCTGAACTAAATAATGAAGATTTAGTTTTGAAGATGATGGAAGGGGTAAGGAAAACTGAAATGCCTAAATATATAAAAAGTACCTTATCAGAAATGATAGGCACTGATGAGTATTTTGTCATTAAACCTATGCCCAACCTATATTTCACAAGAGATCCTTTTTCTTTTATAGGAAATGGAGTAAGTTTAAACCATATGTGGTCAAACACAAGAAGAAGAGAAACTTTATTCGGAAAATATATTTTTAACCACCATCAAATGTTTAAAGATTCAGGTATGAATTTTTGGTACAACAGGCATCTTTTACCTTCCATAGAAGGTGGAGATATCTGCGTTCTTTCAGATAAAGTTTTGGGGGTTGGAGTTTCTCAAAGAACTAAACCTTGGGCAGTAGAACTTTTAGCTGAAAATCTTTTAAAAGGAAATTCAGGATATGAAACAGTTCTTGCTTTTACAATTCCACATTCTCATGCTTTTATGCATTTAGATACAGTTTTTACCATGGTTGATGAAGATCTTTTCACTCTTCATCCAGAAGTTGATGAAACACTTTGTGTTTATTCTATGAAGATTGAAGAAGGAAAACTTATAACAAGACAAGAGTCTTCAATTATTGAAGAAGTTCTTAAAAAATATTTAAATACTAACGAAATACATCTTATTAGAGAAGGCACTGGCACCATGCTTGATGCTATTAGGGAACAATGGAGTGATGGATATAACACTCTTGCCATAGCACCAAGAGAGGCCATTGTTTATGATAGAAATACTATTACAAATGAAGAATTGACTAAATATGGCGTAAAACTTCACGTTTTAAAATCAGGGGAACTTTCCAGAGGAAGAGGAGGTCCAAGATGCATGTCAATGCCTCTTTATAGACAAGATGTAAAATAATAAATAAGAGGTAATTTATGGAAACAAAAGAAAATAAAATAGTGAAGTATCAAAAAATAAGTTTCGGAAGAGTTTTGAAATTTTTAATTCCTTCCATCATAGGTGTTTTACTTTTAATGACACCTTTTAAGAATCCAGGTGGAGGATCAACTGTTGCAGTATCAGTTATTTCAAAAGCCATTAATGCGGGAATAAATTCAGTTATTCCCATTCACTATATAGCAATTTTTTGTATAACAGTATCAACTCTTTTGGCTATTATATATAAAATTGCAAAACCTGCTTTTATAGAAAATGTAAAAATTTTAAAGGAATTGTCAAATGTAACACCCTTTTGGATTTTTGCAAGAATCTTAGGATGCATTATAGGATATATGACAATTTTAAAAGTTGGTCCTGAAATTATTTGGTCTGACGGAACTGGAGGACTTATTCTATTTGAACTTATAGGAGGACTTCTTACAATATTTCTTGTTGCAGGATTTATCCTTCCATTTTTAACTGAATTTGGTCTTCTTGAATATGTAGGAATTTTCCTTTCAAAAATAATGAGACCTGTTTTTAAACTTCCAGGTCGTGCAGCAGTAGACTGTGTTGCATCTTGGATTGGAGATGGAACAATAGGAGTTGCTCTTACAAATAAGCAATATGAAGAAGGAAATTATACAGAAAAAGAAGCTTCAGTTATTGCTACAACCTTCTCAGCAGTTTCCATTACCTTCTGTTTAGTTGTTCTTGAAAACATAGGAATGGTCGATTATTTTGGAAAATTTTATTTAACAGTAGGAGTTGCTGGAATAGTTGCAGCTTTCTTAGCACCAAGAATACCACCCCTATCATTAAAAAAAGATAAAAGGCTTAGAGAACCAGAAAATAAAAATGAAGAAGCCATACCAGATGGTTACACAAGAGGACAATGGGCTCTTTATTTGGCAGTAAAAAAAGCTGAAAAAAATTTAGACCTTAAAAACTTTTTAAAGAGCGGTTTTGAAACTGTTTTAAGCTTATGGATAGGCGTTACACCTATTATAATGGCGGCAGGGACCCTTGCTCTTGTACTTTCAGAAGCAACACCTATTTTCACATATTTAGGAATGCCTTTCTTGCCAATTTTAAATTTATTAAAAGTTCCGGAAGCTGTTGAAGCAAGTAAAACAATGGTAGTCGGTTTTGCCGACATGGTTGTTCCTTCAATTTTAGCTAAAGAAGCAATAACAAGCGAAATGACAAAATTTATAGTTGGAGCAACTTCAATTACTCAACTTATTTATATGTCCGAAACAGGAGCAGTAATCTTAGGATCAAACTTACCTGTAAACTTACCGGATTTATTTATTATTTTCTTAGAAAGAACTTTAATAACCCTACCGGTAATAGTAATTTTCGCCCATATATTCTTTTAGAATTTAAGTTAAATAAAAAGTCGACTTATTTTTTACATAAGTCGACTTTTTTTATTACAAGTATTTAAAAAGGAGAAAATTTTTAAGATTAATATAAACCTGTAGGTTTATCGGAAATATTTATAATAATATTTTTTACTTGAGAATAGGCATCTAAAATCATTTTGTGAGTTTCACGACCTATACCGCTTTTTTTGTAACCACCAAAGGGAGCCCCTTCAGGAATAGAGTTGTAGTGATTTACCCAAACTCTTCCAGTTTCAAGAGCCTCTGCAACCCTAAGAGCACGATTTATATTTTTAGTAAATACGCCTCCGCCAAGGCCATATTCAGAATCATTTGCCATTTTAATAAGATCATCTTCATCTTTAAATTTAATTACAACGGCAACAGGACCAAAAATTTCTTCTCTGGCGACTCTCATATCGTTTGTAACGTTAGTTAAAAGAGTAGGAAGGGTATAGGACCCATTTTTTAAGAGAGAGTCTTGTGGAGCCTCTCCTCCCGTACAGAGAGTGGCACCTTCCTCTAAGCCTATTTTAATATAAGACATAACTTTTTTTCTTTGGCCCTCATTTATTTGGGCACCCAATTGAGTATCAGCAAGCCAAGGAAGGCCAACTTTTACATTTTTAAACTTTTCCCTTAATTTTTCAATAAATTCATCATAAAAACTTTCTTGAACGAAAATTCTTGAACCAGCACAACAAACTTGACCTTGATTAAATAAAATACCTGTTAAAGCTCCTTCAAGGGCAATATCCATATCGCAGTCATCAAAAAATATATTTGCACTTTTACCACCAAGCTCAAGAGTTGCAGGAATAAGCTTATCTGCAGCAGCCCTTGCAACATTATATCCAACATCTGTTGAACCTGTAAAAGCAAGTTTATCAAAGCCAGGGTGGTCTAAAATATATTGACCTGATCTTGAACCAGAACCGGTAATTAAATTAATAACACCTGCAGGAACAATATCTCCAATTAACTTCATAAGCTCAAGAAGAGATAGAGAAGTTGAAGAAGAAGGCTTAATAACAGTGCAATCACCAGCAGCTAAAACAGGAGCAAGTTTCCATGCAGCCATTAAAAATGGAAAATTCCAAGGAATAATTTGTCCCACAAGACCAAGAGGTTCTCTTATAACAAGAGAAATGGTATTTTCATCCATTTTATTCAAAGACCCTTCATCAGAAAGAATAGCTCCTGCAAAATATCTAAAATGTTGAGCAGCAAGAGGAATATCAAGAGAAAGAGTTTCTCTAATAGGTTTTCCATTATCAACAGTTTCAACCATAGCAAGAAATTCCTTATTTTCATCAATAAGATCAGCAATTTTATTTAAAATTCTTGCCCTATCTTTTGCAGAAGTTTTTTTCCAAGACTTAAAAGCTTCTTTACCGGACTTAACAGCTAAGTCCACATCTTCCTTAGAAGCTTGAGCAATTTCAGCTAAAAATTCTCCATCAGCCGGGCAATAAGATTTAAAAGTTTCTCCACTTGAAGAATCTTGCCACTTGCCATTAATAAAAAGTTTATATTTTTTATCCAATCTAAGTTCGTTTCTATTCATTATCATCATCATTTTCCTTTCAAAAATATATAAAAATTAATTATAGTACCTATTTACCCGAAAAAAAATTTACCAATCTTTTCAAGTGAGATAAAATAATAAATATAGAAAATAAGCAAATTGATATAAAAAATTTCCTAAGGGTATAAATAGAAAAGGTGATAAATATGAATGGAATAGGAATATTCGACTCAGGCGTAGGAGGGCTTACAGTATTAAAAGCCATGATAGACTTATTGCCAGAAGAAAATTATATATATTATTGTGATGCAAAAAATCTACCCTATGGAGAAAAAAGTCCCGAACAAATTAGAAAATTAAGTTACGAATCCTTTAAGATTTTTGAAGAAAATAAAGTAAAAGCCTCTATAATAGCTTGTAACACCGCAACTACATATAGTGAAACCTATCTTAAAACAAAATTTAATTTTCCAATCTTGGGAGTAGTTTCATCAGGAGTAATGGAAGGCTTTAAAAATAGCAAAAATAAAAAAATAGCCCTTTTAGCAACAAAGGCAACAGTAGAAGGGAAAGTTTATCAAGACCAACTAAAAAAACTTGACCCATCTTTCGAGATAAGAGCTTTAGCCTGTCCAGACTTGGTAACAACCATAGAAATGGGTCATGTGGACGATGAAAAAGCAGAAGAAATAATAAAAAAATACATGGATAAATTAGAAGATTTTGAATATGACACCCTTATATTAGGCTGTACCCACTTTCCCTTAGCTATAGAAAAAATAAAAGAATATCTTAAAAATAAAAAAGAAAATAAAAAAATTAACTTAATAGATCCAGCCTTAGAAACGGCAAAATCTATGAAAGAATTTTTAAAGGCAAGAAAAATGATAGAAAAAAATAAAAATATAAACTTTTTGACCAGTGGAGAAGATAGCCAACTAAGAGAAATGGTAGGTAAAATATTTGGACAAGAATTTGCAAATAAAATAAAAATAGAAATTGTAAATTAGGAGGACAAAATGGAAAAAATATTAAAAATTCAAGGAATGACTTGTGAACATTGCAAAGCAAAAGTAGAAAAAGCTCTAAAGGAAATTGAAGGAGTAGAAGAAGTAAAAGTTTCTCTCTTTAGAAAACAAGCAAAAATAAAGGGAGAAAACTTGGAAGACGAAAAATTAGTAAAAACAGTAGAAGAAGCAGGCTACAAGGCTCAAATGAAATGAAATTAGTAAGGCCAGAAAAAAAATATAGGGAAAAGCTGCAAGAATTTTTTGTAAATTTTCAAGGGGAAAAACTTTATTTACACAATGAAAATTTAGACGATGAGAAAGAATTTAATAAGTGGCTTGAAGAAATAGAAAAATTTTCAAAGGGCGAAGACTTACCAAAATTCTATGTAAGAGCAGACGTCTATTTAATGGTGGATGAAGAGGATAATTTAATAGGAATAATTGCTTTAAGGCATGATCTTACGGAAAATTTAAAAAAATTCGGAGGCAATATAGGCTATGGAATAAACACAAAATATAGGGAAAAAGGCCATGGCACACAAATGCTTAACCTTTGCCTTGAAGAAGCAAAAAAAATCGGCTTAAAAGAAGTTTTGCTAACATGTAATGATAAGAATTTAGGCTCCATAGGAGTAATAGAAAACAATAAAGGAAAATTAAAAGACAAAATAGAAAATAATATAGATGGAGAAAAATTTTTAACAAGACGATATTTAATAGAATTATAAACAAACCGGACTGAAAAACAGCCCGGTTTTTAAAATTAAAAATTAAACTATAAAAAAACTATCTTTGAATTATTATAGCAAAGATAGTTTTTTCTTTTCATATTTATTTTTTACAAAGGTCTATAAAATATTTTATTATTTTCTCTGAACCTGGATCTGTGTTGAAAAGATATTCCGGATGCCATTGAACTGCAAGTAAATCTCTATTTTTCATGTAAACTCCTTCAATAAGTCCGTCGTCACTTTGAGCAAAGGGACTTAAAGAATCTGCAAGTTTCTTTATCCCTTGATGGTGTCTTGAATTTACATTTATTTTTTCACCAAGGAGATTTTTGAAATTTTCATCTGTAATTGTAACTGAGTGGCAAGCGTTATGAAAGGGCTTTTCCTGTCTATGTTTTATATTTGATGGAAAACTTGTAGGTATATCTTGATATAGACTTCCGCCTAAAAATACATTTATTATTTGCATGCCGCGACAGATTCCCAAAAGGGGAAGATCTGTTTTCATAATTTCTTCAAACAATAGAGATTCTAATTTATCTCTTTCAGGAACTACAAGACCAAGTTCTTTTGTTGCCTCTTCATTGTAGTAGGAGGGTTGAATGTCATGTCCTCCTGAGAAGATAATTCCATCAAGACCTTCTACTATAGGTTTAACTTGTTCTTTCTCCGACAAAATTGGTATTAAAAGGGGAACTCCTCCAAGTGCTATTATCGCTTTATAATATTGGGTAACGGGAAAATAGCTTTCATATTTTCCAGTATAAGTTGGGGTAAGCCCTATTAAAGGTTTCATTTAATCACTCCATATATTTTAAGTATTAGTAATTTGTTATACTATCAAACAATAAAAAATATTTCAAGTTTTTTTGAACTTATAGCCATTTTTTATCAGAATATTTTTGACAAATACATACAATTAGGATAAATTATATGTGTGATAAAAAGATGAAAATTTAAACATTAAAGATTTCTATAAAAGTTATTTTTTGGAAATTTTTTAATTTTATAGGAGGTAATAAAATGGCTGAATTCGGTGCTTTCGATATTTTAGGTCCTATTATGATTGGACCAAGTTCTTCACATACTGCCGGTGCTTGTCGTATTGGCAAGACAGCTATGAAAATATCTTCAAAGGGCTGGAAAAGTGTAGATTTCTTCTTACATGGTTCCTTTGCTCACACTTATAAGGGTCATGGTACAGACAGGGCTCTTGTAGGAGGAGTTATGGGATTTGAAACTGATGATACTCGTATTAGAAATAGTTTTGAAATTGCTGAAAAAGAAGGTATTAAATATAAATTTATAAAAACTGATTTAGGTGAAAAATATCATCCTAATAGTGTAAAAATAGTTTTTCACTATGATGACCATGATGAGTTTGTAATAGGCTCATCTATTGGCGGTGGAGCTATGATTATAGTAAATATAAATGGAGTTGAGTTGAAATTTAGGGGAGAGTTTCCTACTATTTTGCTTAAATATAAGGAACAAAAGGGAGTAATAGCTTATGTTTCATCTCTACTTTCAGAAAATTCATACAATATAGAGTCTATAAATACTATTAAGGATAAACTTACTGATGTTGTAACTTTAACAATTGAAATTGACAGAAAACTTACTGATAAAATCAAGGAAGCTATTATAGATAAAAACAGGTTTCTTGAAGCTAAGTATGTAGAGGTGTGATATGTTAAATACTCATAAAGATATTATTGACTATTGCGAAAAAAACAAAGTTGATATAGGTCAAATGGTTTTGGAATCTGAAATGAAAAACACCAAAAAAACCAAGGAGCAAATAGAAGAAAAATTAAAAATTGTCCTTGAAGTTTTTAACAAATCTGCTCATGATACTTTGGAAAAATCTTATACTACAAGATTTAAAATGATAGACGGCTTCGCAAAAAAGTTTATGGAATATAAAGAAACTGGCAAATCTATTGTCGGAGACTTTTTAGTAGAAGCTATGGCTATGGCTTTTTCTACTTCGGAATGTAATGCAGCTATGGGCAAGATTGCTGCTGCACCTACAGCAGGATCCTCGGGGATAATGCCCGCTGCAATGACATCCGCAAGAAAAAGATATAATTTTGATGATGAGACTATGATAAAGGGTCTATTGACAGCAATAGGCATCGGTCAAATCATTGGAAAATATGCCACCTTTGCTGGAGCAGAGGGTGGTTGTCAAGCAGAATGCGGAAGTGCTTCAGCAATGGCCGCATCAGCAATAACAGCAATGCTTGGAGGCACTCCGGATCAAGCTCTTCAAGCAGCAAGTATAAGTCTTATAAATGTTATGGGACTTGTATGTGATCCGATAGCCGGTTTAGTAGAGTATCCTTGTACCTTTAGGAATGCCTCTGGAGTTATGAATGCCTTTATATCAGCAGACATGGCTCTTGCAGGAATTAAATCAATCGTTCCCTTTGAAGAAACGGTTCAAGCCATGGCGTCCGTTGGACATTTATTAGACGAAAGTTTAAGAGAAACAGGCTTAGGTGGAATAGCAGGAACAAAAACCGGTCAATCTATTAGAAGGGAATTTTTAGGAGAAAAATAAAATCCCTTAGAAAAGAGGAGATACTATGAAAAAATTAGGACTTATTCCACGTTTAATCATCGCAATAATCCTTGGTATTTTAATCGGAAGATTTTTACCGGAAGTAGTTACACAAATACTTGTAACTCTTTCAGGACTTTTTGGAAAATTTCTTAATTTTATAATACCTTTAATGATTATTGCCTTTGTAACAAAAGGAATAGCAGACCTTTCAGAAGGAGCAGGAAAGCTTCTTGGTGTAACAGTAGCAATAGCATACTGTTCAACATTAATAGCAGGTAGTTTATCATATGCAATGGCAAACATAGTTTTTGATAACTTTATAACTCATGAATTAGTAGAAAAAATTCAAGCAGCCAGTGAAAAAACAATAGCACCTCTATTTGAAATACCCCTTGGACCGATAATAGACGTAACAGCAGCCCTTGTGCTTGCATTTATGATGGGACTTTGTGTTTCAATACTTAGACAAAAAGGTTCAGGAGAAGGATTTTATAAACTTATAAATGAATTTAACGAAATAATAATAATGGTACTTTCAGGAATAATTATTCCACTACTTCCATTCTTTATAATGGGTAACTTTGCAAATATGTCCTATTCAGGATCAGTATTTGCAATACTATCAATATTCTGGAAAATATTCCTTTGCATAATATTATTGCATGTAATTTATATTTCAATTATGTTTATAATATCCTGCACATACACAGGAAAAAATCCATTTAAATCACTTAGAAGAGCAATACCTGCCTACCTAACAGCAGTAGGAACACAATCATCAGCAGCAACAATACCTGTAAACGTAGAATGTAACAGAAAAATCGGAGTAACAAAACAAATAAGAGACTTTGTTATCCCCCTATGTGCAACAGTCCATCTACCAGGCTCAATGATCACACTAACAGCATGTATTTATACACTTCTTGAAATGTATGGTCTTGACCACTCCTTTGGACTAATCTTAAAATTTATTGCAATATTGGGAGTAGCAATGGTAGCAGCGCCAGGAGCACCAGGTGGAGCAGTAATGAGTGCCCTTCCTTTCCTACCCTTTATAGGAGTAGCAAGTGACTCACCAATGGCAACAATTCTTATTTCTCTTTATTTAACACAAGATAGCTTTGGAACAGCAGCAAACGTAACAGGAGATAACGCAATATCAATAGCAGTAGAAAAAATCTACTACAAACACATTGTAAAAAGACCTATCCCTGAAGAAAACTTCGATGATGATAAAGCATTAATTTAAAGGAGAAAAAATGGATTTAAAAACTCGTCTTGCAGAAAAAATTTATCAAACAATAAAGGCTGAAAAATTAAACACAAATGAAATTATAAAATTATTAAGACAAGTGGAGCTTGAAGTACTTGAAAAACAAATATCAGAAACTCGAGACCCCGACGAGAGATATGTACTTCACAAAAATGGCTATATACAAAAATTTTCAAAACAAAAAATGTTTTTTGATATAGCAAGTAATAGTGAATTTGCAGAATGCCCCATGAACGAATATGACATAAACATTGTAACAGAAGACGTGTTGAAAAACTTTAAAAATAGGCAGCTTTTAACCACAGAAGAATTAAAAAATTGGGTAAGAGAAGCCTTATATTCAAACGGTTATAAATCCACAGCAAGTCGCTATAAATGAAAATATCCGAGACAAAAGTCTCGGGTATTTTTTTTTGCCATTTAGGCAAAAATTTACATAGAGCATTATAAAAATTTTTCAAAAAAGATTTACCACCGAATGTAGGGACCA
The DNA here is from genome assembly GCA_946999425.1 of uncultured Peptoniphilus sp. Lineage (GTDB taxonomy): Bacteria > Bacillota > Clostridia > Tissierellales > Peptoniphilaceae > Peptoniphilus_B. The sequence continues at coordinate 40 of CAMQDG010000051.1, read as the reverse complement.
ATTTGAAGCCCTAACCCGATTTTTGAAAAAAATCGTGGTA
>CAMQDG010000050.1 GCA_946999425.1 uncultured Peptoniphilus sp. | reverse complement strand
ATTTGTTTTAAATACAACTGCTGAAAAAGGTTCTTTTGAGCTTACGCTACGTTTTTCCCCTTCTTCATATCTAAAACCTATATGAGCTCTTTGATCATTTGGAGCAGGCATGTAGTTAACTATGGTGTTTAATAAAATATCTATTCCTATTCCCTTTTCTGCACTTCCTACAAGTAAGGGTACTGCATCGCCTGAAAGTAAAGCTGATGTAACTCCTTTTAAAAGTTCCTCTCTTGTGAATTTTTCTCCACTAAAATATTTCTCCATTAAAACTTCATCAGATTCAGCAACTACTTCTGCAATTTCTTCATACATTCTTTCTGTTGCTTTTACTTGATCGTGAGTTAATTCTATTTCGGAAGGTCCTCCATTTGTGTATTTAAAACCCTTTTGGTAAATTACATCTGTAACTCCTATAAAATCTTCTCCACTTCCAATAGGAACTGAGAATGGAATTACTTTTTTACCGAAGTTTTCTTCAAGCTCTTCCATTAATTTTCTAAAGTTTACGTTTTCTCCATCAATTTTATTTATAAAAATAATTCTGGGCATTCCTATTTTTTCAGTGTATTTCCACATTCTTTCAGTACCCACTTGGATTCCACTTTGGCCGTCAATAACCATAAGTACTGCCTCAGATGCTCTTAAGGCCCCTTGTGCTTCTCCTATAAAATCAAGATATCCGGGAGTGTCTATTATATTTACTTTATAATTTCTCCATTCAACGGGTATTACTGATGTTCCAATAGAAGAACCTCTTTCTATTTCTTCTTTAGAAAAATCGCTTGCAGTGTTTTTGTCAGAAACAGATCCCAATTTTTTAGTTGCTCCTGACTGATATAGCATAGCTTCTGTAAGATTTGTCTTTCCACTTCCACTATGCCCAACCAGAGCTAAATTTCTCACCTGTTCAGTATTATAAACTTTCATATTAAATCCTCCTAAATATTGAAATCGTTTGTAACACTTTTATTATAACATTAAAATAGATTTTATACTATCTCGCCTTTTGTCTTTAAATAATTAATTTTTGAACTTTCTTAAATTCAGGAGTTCCAGAAACTTCACAAAGATCAAATAAAATGCTTTCAGTGTTTGTTACAACACATCCCAAATCATTTAATTGCTTAAGGGCATTTTCTCTATTATTTTTATTTCTTGAGCCTACTGCATCTGATAAAATAAATACATTAAGTCCTGAATCAACCATATCTCTTGCTGTTTGGAAAACGCAAATATGAGTTTCAATTCCAGCTATTACAACTTGTCTTTTCCCCATTTTTTTTATTTCTTCTAAAAATCTTTCATTTCTCATACAAGAAAAATGTGCCTTGTCAATTTGAGGAGCATTTTTTATAAATTCATGGATTTCTTCATTTACTCCACCAAGCCCCTTGGGATATTGAAGAGTTATTATTGAATCAATATTTAAAATTTCTGCCGTTTTTGCTAAGATTACTGAATTTTTTAAAATTTCATCTTTGTTTTCAATAGCTTTTAAAAGGGCATCCTGTAAATCTAAAAATACAAAAAGGGTATCATCTCTGTTTATCTTATAATTTTTCATTTCAATCTCCTTATTTTTATATCATTTGATAAAATTTTTATATCACTCATTTCAATTTCATAAATTGATTTTTTGCTTAAAGAAATGGCAAGAGAAGTTGTAAGCATAAGTTGGTCTTTATAATTCCTATTTAGGGAAAGAGCAAGTCCTCCTAAAAATCTGTTTTTATCAATTTTTTTATCTTTAAAATCAAACTCTGCCTTATAGGAATTTTCACCGTCTGAATATAAAACCCCTCCATCACTTATTATAAATGCTTTTTCTGCCAGTTTTTCAGTCATTGTCTTTGCAAGTTTTACTCCTTCACTTTCAAAATTTATTTTTAAATCAAAAAATTCTTCAACTTGATTCTTACTTGCCACAAGACCTGTAACCTTATCTTCTCTTAACAAAATTTTATCTTTAAAACTTGCCAAAACTTTTATTTTATTATTCCTGCAAAGTTTTATTAAATTTAAAATAACTTCATCGGAAATATTTTTTTGATCATTATCTGTAACTACAAAATAGTCTTCTTTCTTTAAATCTTTAGTGAGCATATACAAATCTCTTTCAGTTTGCCCTGTTATCCTGGGCAAATTTCCAAAAATTTTTGTAAGCCCCTCCTTATTTAAAATTCTGATTTCTTCCCTGGGATTGTCATTAATTTCCACATGGTAAAAATCTACTTTATTGTTTTCTAAAATTGAAGTTATGGTTTTTTTGTTTGCTCCGCCTAAAATTGTAAATAATTTTGAATCTTCTCCTAATTTTTTTAATAAAAGGGCATTTTCTATGCCATATCCTTCTGCATATTCAAAAGAGGACTTGGCAAAATTATCTCTATTCTTTTCAAAATCATCAATTTCAAATTCTTTAACATATCTTGGATTTAGATCTGTAAAATAAATCATTCTACACCTACTTTACGGAATTTAACTTTTCTTCAATATCTTCTTTCAATTTACCTAAAGTTTCTTCAGCAATTTTTTCATTTTCATTTTTTGTATAAATATAAAATTTTATTTTCGGCTCTGTTCCAGAAGGTCTTAATGCGAACCATGAACCATCTCTCAATCTATAAATTAATACATTTGCCTTTAAATTCTCATCTTTTAACAAATCCTCTTGACTTTTAACTGGAATGCCTGCAAATTCTTCATAGGATTTTTCCCTAAAATCCTTCATCATTCTTTTAATTCTCTCAGATCCTTCTATTCCTTCAAGAACTAAACTTGTAAGATGTTCTTTATAGTATCCATACTCCTTATATATATCATTCAGAAGCTCTACAAGGCTCTTAGAACGCTTTTTATAGTATGCCGCCATCTCAACTATCATCATAGTAGAAACAACGGCGTCCTTGTCCCTTACGTGGTCTCCATAAACATATCCTATGCTTTCCTCATATCCAAAAATAAAATTATGTTCTTTTGTTTTATCCCAAATATTTGGTAAGTTACAAATATTTTTAAAACCTGTTAAAGTTTCAAAAGTTTGTACTCCAAAATCCATGGCAATTCTTTGTCCAAGTTTACCTGTTACTATGGATTTTACAATTGCTCCATTATCTGGTAAATCTTCAGCTTCCCTAAGGCCGTGTAAAATATAATAAATTAACATAGCTCCCGTTTGATTTCCGTTAAAGGCATAGTATGTTCCGTCATTTTTTCTTCCAAGCATTGCAACTCTGTCACAATCAGGGTCAGTTGCTATTATAAGATCGGAATTATATTTTTTCCCATACTCTTCTGCCAACTTAAAAGCCTTAACATCTTCTGGGTTAGGATATCCTACTGTAGCAAAGGTTGGATCTGGATTCTCCTGTTCTTTAACTACTCTTATATTTTTAAAGCCTCTTTCCTTTAAAACGTGTCTTACAGGATAATTGCCTGTTCCATTAAGGGGCGAATAAACAACTTCTATATCCTTATCAATGTCATTGGAAATTTGTTTCTTTAAAGTTTCTTTATAGTAACTTTCATCCAAGTCCTTTGAAATTATTTCAATAAGCCCCTTTTTAACAGCTTCCTCATACGTAATAAGATCTTTTAAATCATAACTAGATTCTTTTATATTTTCTAAAATTTCATCAGCAATGTCTGAAAGAATTTGTGAACCCTTGTCCCAATAAACTTTGTATCCGTTATAAATCTTAGGATTGTGAGAAGCTGTTATTACAATTCCTGCCTGAGTTTTTAAATATCTCACTGCATATGAAAGCATGGGAGTCGGTCTTATATCATCAAAAAGATAGGTTTTTATTCCCTTACTTGCAAAAACTCTTGCGGCAATTATGCTAAATTCATGGGAATTAAATCTAACATCATGGGCAATTACTATGCCTTTTTTAACAGCTTCTTTCCCATGATTTATAATTGTACGAGCAAGACCTTCCGATGCTCTTTTTATAACATAGGGGTTCATCCTGTTGGTTCCTATGCCCATTATTCCTCTTAGACCCGCTGTTCCAAATTCCAAATCCTTATAAAATCTGTCTTTTATTTCTTCTTCATTATTTTCTATTGATTTAAGTTCATTTTTTGAATCCTCATCTAAAAAATCACTTTTTAACCAATCTTCATATGTTTTTCTATAATCCATAATTTCTCCTAATATTAATTAATAATATCTGCAAATGTTCCGTCCACTAAACTTACTAAATCCTGAGGATTTATTTCAAGCTGCATTCCAATTTTGCCTGCACTCACAAAAAATTTATCAAAGTTTTTTGCACTTTCATGCACAAAAGTTTTAAATTGCTTTTTCATTCCTACAGGACTGCAGCCCCCATGAATATAACCTGTAGTTGGTAAAAGCTCTTTTAGGGGTAGCATTTCAATCTTTTTCACCTGTGCAACCTGAGCAGCTTTTTTTAAATTAAGCTCTTCTCCTACTGGTATAACAAAGACAAAGTGATCGTCTTTTGATTTTGTAACAAGAGTTTTAAAAACTTTATTCGGATCTTGACCCATTTTTTTTGCAGCATCAAGACCCGTTACATTTTCATCAGGTTCATATACATTTAATTTATAATTAACCTTTTCCTTATCTAAAATTCTCATAGCATTAGTTTTTTTCATTTAACATAAACTCCTTAGACCTATTGACATAAAATCTCCAGGTAAAATCTATCATTTTTAAATTTTCATCGGATACTTTTCTTAAAACTTTTGCAGGACTGCCCACAACTAAAGAAAAAGGTGGTATTTCCATTTTCCCAGTTACAAGACTCCCTGCTGCAACAAGGCTGTGATGACCTATGTGAGCTCCATCAAGAATAATAGATCCCATCCCTATTAAGGTATCATCTTCAATTTCGCAGCTATGAAGCATAACTTTATGACCTATAGTAACCCTATCTCCAATAATTATATCTTGACCGGAGGTATTTACATGAAGCATACATAAGTCTTCAATTACTGAATTTTCGCCAATAAGGATTCTGTTTGAATCCCCTCTTAAAACAGAATTAAAATATACGCTTGAATTTTGTCCAAGAACTACATCCCCAATTAAGGTTGCGTTTTTAGCTATAAAGTTGCTTTCATTAAATTGAGGCATTTTTTTATTGAATGCTATAATCACTTTAACACCCCTTAATATTTAATACCCATTTTTTTATACTTAAAATAATAAGAAGACTAATAATTCCCATAAGAACTATTGTGCCTCCAGGTTTTAAACCAAGGTAAAAGGAAATGAAAAGGCCTGAAATAGTAAAGAAAATTCCAAAAAAAGATGATAAAAAAGTAGTCTTTAAATATCCCATTTCAAATTGCATGGCACAGGCAACTGGAATTACCATAAGAGAAGAAATAATTAAAATTCCAACTGTCCTTGCAGATACTGAAATTGTTACTGCAATTAAAATAATAAAAATATAATTTATTCTATCTACTTTTACTCCGCTAAGCCTTGCAGAACTTTCATCAAAAGAAACATATAAAAGATCTTTGTAAAAATAAATGAAGGTCAAAAAAACAATAATTGACACTGCAATTATTAAATAAAATTCTCCATCTGTAATTGCAACTATTGAGCCAAAAAGATAAGATTCAAAATTTTGAGCTTTTTTTACAAATCCTGCTAAAATTGATGCAGCTCCAATACCGACTGACATTATAATGGCAGTGGAAATTTCTTCATATCCAGGAAAGTTTTTTCTTATTAGTTCCAGAACAATTCCTGCGATTATACAGGTAATAATAGAAGTGTAAATAGGGGTTACACTTAACATAAGACCTAACATAACTCCTGCAAGAGATACGTGGGATAAGGCATCCCCTATAACTGATATTTTTTTGTTCACTACAACTATGCCCATAAAGGGTATTATAATTGAAAGGAGAAAGCCTACAATTAAGGCTCTTATCATGTAATCATAGCTAAAAATACTCATAATTTTTTTATTAAGCTCCCTTCTTTCAATTCATAAATTTTATTTACATAGTCTTTTACACCGCTTATATCATGGGTTATCATCAAAATACTTGTATTGTGAAATTTATTTAAGTGATATAAAAGTTGGTATAATTTTTTAACAGTTTTTTCATCCACTCCGTTAGTAGGCTCATCTAAAAGTAAAATATCAGGACTGTTTGAAAGAGCCTTTGCCAGTAAAACCCTCTGTCTTTGCCCCCCTGAAAGTTTTGAATAAAGTCTATCTTTATAATCTTCCATTCCCACAAGACTTAAGGCATCTAAAACAAAGTCACTATTGTCCTTGCCAATGAATCTAAATCCTTTTAAATCCCTATACTTTCCAAGACTTATAAGTTCACTTACTGTAATAGGAAAATTTTTTGAAGAAACATTTTGAATCTGCGGAACATAGGCTATAGCCTTATAAAATTCCTCATCACTTTTAAAATAGCTTATCTTCCCTTCTCTTGGTTTTAATTCTCTTAGTATAAGTTTTATTAAAGTTGACTTTCCTGCACCGTTACTACCTAAAAGAGCTATAAAATCTCCTTTAAAAACTTTTAAATTAATATTTTTTAAAATATCTTCTTTGGTGTAGCCGAAAAATAAATTTTCTATTTGTAATAATTCCATAAAATAAATGGGAAGTCTTTGACTTCCCCTCCTTTTTTTAATATTAAAAATCTCAAATTTTTATTTTACCGGAGCTTTAGTTATTTATACCTAATTTCGCTTTATTTTAAAGCTTCAAGTAAGTTAGATAAATTAGCTTTCATAATAGAAAAATAATCATCTTGATTTTTAACTTGTTCTTCACTTAATCCTTCAAGAGGAGAAAGGGTAAGAACTTTTGCTCCTGTTTCCTTAGCAATAGTTTCTGCAACTTTAGGATCTATTAATTCTTCAGAAAAAATAACCTTAATTCCCTTATTTTTTACAAGATCAATAATATTTGCAATAGTTTTTGCATCTGGTTCAGACTCTGCATTTATGCCTTCAATTGCAATTTGTTTTAAATTATAATCACGACAAAGATATCCAAAAGCTTGATGAGAAACTACAATTTCTCTATTTTCAAGACCCTCAAGATCAGTTTTAAATTCATTATCAAGAGCATCTAATTCTTTCAAATAATTTTCTAAATTTTCCTTGTAGTAAGTTTCATTTTCAGAATCAAGTTTTATAAGAGCCTGACAAATATTTTGCATTTCAATCTTTGCATTTTTAGGGCTTATCCAGACATGGGGATCCATTCCGCCTTCGTGTTCATGGTCATGTTCTTCCCCTTCATGTTCATGATCGTGGTTTTCTCCTTCGTGTTCATGATCATGGTCATGGTCTTCTTCATCATGTTCTTCTTCATCGTCATGATGATGATGACCTTCCATAAGTTCAACCCCTTGACTCGCTTCACAAAATTCAACTTTTCCTTTTAAAGTTTCTTGTAATTTGTCTACAAAACTTTCGAGACCAGCACCGTTATAAATAAATAAATCCGCTTCTCCAATATTTTTAGCATCATCACTTGATAATTCATATCCGTGAGGTTCACTTCCATTTGGTACAAGAAGTTTCACATCTAATTTATCTCCTGCGATTTTTTTTGTAAAGTCATATATAGGATATATACTTGTGTAAACAACTTTTTTATCTTCTTTATTTTCTTTCTTATTACTGCTATTTTTTTGTCCGTTTGAACAAGCTGTTAAAATCATTGCTAAAGATAGAAAAATAGCAACTAATGATTTTTTCATTTTTTTCCTCCTGAAATTTGTTGCGAAGAGTATTGTGGATTAATTGAAAATCCATATTAGTAATATTAACAAAGTGATAAAAAAAATTCAATATGGGAAATTTTATTTGCCATACTTTGCTTTCTTGTGTTATAATAATTCCTGCTATTTAATGAATAACAAGGAGGTGTCATTGTGGCTAAAAAATGTGATATTTGCGGAAAGACAAAAGTTTTTGGAAATACGGTTTCATTCTCACATAAAAGAGGAAACAGAAGCTGGGCTCCTAATATAAGAAGAGTAAAAGCTATGGTTGACGGACATCCAAAGAGAATTAATGTTTGTACCAGATGCCTAAGAAGTAAAAAAGTTGAAAGAGCAATCTAATTAAGGCTTCAATGAAGCCTTTTTTGTTTGCTTTTTTTTATGTAATTTTGGTGAAATTTTTTCATTATATATTTCTATATTTCTCAGTATGCTAAAATTAAATTAGCTGTTTAAATGTTAGGAGGTATTATGAAAAACAGAAAACTCATTTTTATTTTAGCTCTATCTCTTTTATTTATGTTCGGTTGCCAAAACACAAATAAAAAAGTTGAGCAAAAAGAAGAAAAGCAAGCTTTTACAAGCAGCTTAACTGAAGTAAGTCAAAATAGTTTTAAGGAAAGTCTTGATTCAGTTTTAGGTCAAAGTGATGAAGAAATTCCTCAGTCTGATGATGAAAGAATAAACATAATTATTACAGCTTTAGACAGGGCAGGATTTTTAAACATTGCTGATACCTATAGCGATGAAAAACTTCAAGATGCAGTTAAGGGTTTAAAAATTGAAGATGCTAAAGATTTTGGAAAATATCTTGCAGTTGCAAAAGATGTTTTTGGTCTTGATGACAATGGAATTAACAGTTTTTTAGAAAAAAAAGATGAAAAATCCGATTTAGCTTTTGTGCAGAATCTTGAAGGGCAAGTTTTAAAATATCAAAACAAATTAGAAAATTTTATAGGTTTAACAAGTGATAAGGATATTTATCAAAAATTAAATCAAGCTTACAATGAATTTACATTTTTTAAGGGCAATCCTCTTGAAAAATTGGGAATGGAAGCAATTTTAGACGGCACTACAACAGGTTATAACGTTAAATATAAAGGTTATAAATCAAATTTTGACCCAAATCTTACAATAGTATACTCTCATGACAACATTAGACACGCTCAACAACTTATAAAATTATTAGCCGATGAAAATATAAATGCAAAAGTTCAATTGGAACCTAAGACAAGTTCTTTTGAATATATGATTGATTGGGGTCCAGTTCCGGAACCTACCGATAAATATGAAGTTGTAAAGATCGGCGAAAATAGATATCTTGCAAATGCACTGGAATATGATCTCTTATTTGAATTTGAAAATGAAGAAGATTTGAATAAATTTGATGGTCTTATTTTGCAATATGCAAAGAAAAATGAAGGCAATGAAGAAGGAAAAGGGCTTTTATATGGTTCTTGGTGGCAACCTTTATACCACACTGCTAAAGAAATGAAGGAAGGATATGAACCAGTTACTGAAAATATAATTTCAAAGGGTAATTTTGAAATGTACTCCATTACAAAAAATGAAGATGCAAAAAAATTCTCAGACGGATTATTAAGTAAAGATAGTAATTTAAAAATTGAAAGTAATTTAATTTCAGTTGACCAAGCATTTTATAGATATTTAAATGGCGATTTTAAATAATATTTAAAAGTTTATTAAAAAAGATAAGGATTTTATTTTCCTTATCTTTTTTTATATTTTTAAAATTTAAATTGTGCAAAAAAAGTTATGGCAACTACATTAATTATGTCAAGAGCAAAAGCGCCAACCATCGGAACTATAAAATATGCCTTTCTTGATGGTCCATATTCACCTGTTATGGAATCCATATTTGCCATTGCATTGTAAGTTGCACCCATTCCAAATCCGCAAAGTCCTCCTGCCAATATTGCAGCATCATAATTTTTTCCCATAATTCTAAAGACTATAAAATAGGCAAATAAAATTATTGCAAGAGTTTGAGCAAATAAAATTATAAGCATAGGACCAAAAACTGATTTTAATTGAGTTAAATCTAAGGTGATAAGAGCAACTACCAAAAATATATTAAGTCCTATATCTCCGCAAATATCATTTGCTCTTTTATCAATTTTATAGATTTTATTTTTACCTAAGGTATTTACATAAAGTCCTGCTATTATCATTGAAACTACATATTCTGGTAAATTTAAAGGTGTACCTTCAATAAATATATTTTTTGCAATTACTTTATTTACTACTAGACCTATGGAAATTGCTATAAACATTATAAGTAAAGTTTTTAGAAAATCTTCCCCCTTTAATTCCGATGGAATTTGGCCTCTTTTTTCTCCTAAGGGAACTCTTAAAACGCCATTTTCTTTTAAATCAACTTTATCTTTTTCCAAATCATTGCTTTTTAAATTATATCGTCTTATAAGACTTGAACCTAAAGGCCCTCCTAATAAAGACCCCATTATTACTCCAAAAGTTGCAGCTGCCATAGATATAACCTGGCCTGATGCTAAACCTAAATTTTCAAGAGTTGGGCCCCATGCTCCTGCAGTTCCATGTCCTCCTGCCATTGTTATTGAGCCACAGGCAAGACCAAAAAGTACATTTTGGTTTAAAATTTTCGCTAAAAACATTCCAAGAAAATTTTGTAAAATTATCAAAAGTCCTGTTATTGCAGTGAAGACAAAAAATCCCTTGCCTCCTTTTTTTAATGTTTCAACATCAGATCCAAGACCTATACTTGTGAAAAATACCATCATAAAAGGGTCTTTTAAAGTTGTATCCATCTCAAAACTTGCTATATTTTGAGCTTTTAAAACTAAATGTATCAAGGAAAATAAAAAGCCACCTATTACTGGTGCAGGTATACAAAATCTTTGGAAAAATTTCACTCTTGTTCTTAAAAATTTACCCAAGTATAACATTACAAGTCCCAAGGCAACAGTGCCCATCATATTAATTTTTATAACTTCTTCAAACATTATTCTCTCCTATCATGTAAAAATTTAAAAAACATTATAGCACTAATGATTTAATTTGTTAATAAGGAAAATTCTATTAATAAAAAAAAGATGAAAAATTTTCATCTTTTAAATTAAATTTATTTAACAAAATTGGTAAGTTCACCTATATTT
>CAMQDG010000049.1 GCA_946999425.1 uncultured Peptoniphilus sp. | reverse complement strand
GAACTGTAGGAACTACAGAGATAGCTTGGTAAATTTGCATAACCGCTGTTGTTAACCTTGTAAAAAGTTAACATCAAGTAAGTGCATTACCCAAGAATCCCGTTATAAAATGAAGGGAAGTTCAGTGTAAATATTTGAGTATGTATGGAAAGCCAATGTCAAGCATTAGTAGAAAAACTAAAGGAGACATATTAGAGGCGGTAGAACTTAGAGAGATTCTCCAAAATTCTCAATATATCAAACTATGTCAAAAGAATTTGGCTTTGACAGATACCCCAATAACTATGGTAACTCTTGCAGAAAGAGGTTTCAGTGAGGTTGAAGACCTTGGGGAGAGGGAGAGTGTTGTAGTAGATTTTGTAATGGATCTTACGGAGCATTTAAGTTTTAATGAGCTTTTTATTAAATTTTGAGGTGAATTTTGAAACAAAAATTAATTTTAAAATATCGTTTCCCTGGCATGAACGATTTAATAGAGGAAAATAGGTATTGTCAATTTTCAGGGGCAAACTTGAAAAAGAAGTGGACGCACATTGTAACTCACGAGTGCTTTTGTCAGAAACTAAAGCCTTTTTATAGACAAATAAATATTGAGTTTTTATGGATTTGCCAGAATAAGAGAAGAGACAAGGATAACATTATGGCAGCACAAAAGTTTATTTTTGACGGTCTCGTTAAGGCGAGAGTTATAAAGAATGATGGCTGGAAAGAGATTGGAAGCATAAATCACAAGTTTATAACAGGAAATTATGACAGTGTAGAAATTGTTATGGAGGAAGTATGAACAAGAACGAATTTTTGCAAACAGTGGAGAAATCAGGATATGCAAGAAAAGGCGTAGCTGAAGAATATGTGAAAAGAGAAAATAAGGAAGAATATAAGGATAGCGACCTAATTGAGGTTTTCAGAATAGACCAAGAGCAAAGAAGGACAGTCCCCCTTATTGGATATGGGAAAAATTATACATACGCCGATAAGTTTGATGAGGCTAACAACAGGTATAATACAGATTTTTTGCTGTGAAAAAGGAGGGAAATTATGGATTCATTAAGCAAATTAAATGGCTTTTTAATAGAAGGTCTTGCTTTTTCTAAGATTTTAAAAAAATTAAACATTCCAATGGAAACCCTTAAAAATACCATATATTCTTATAATTTAGAAGAATTTGTGGTACCGCCAAGCAAAAACAATAGCCCAAGCCTTGAAGAATCAGAAGAAACAGCTACTTTTAGAGCTGAGTGTTATATAAGAAAAAACTACAAAGAAGTTTCTTTTAAAGACTGGAATTTGGAATTTAGGGATGACAACTTTAATAATTTTGAAATTGGGAATATTGTTTTTAGAAACAAAAAAGATATAGGCAAAGTGATTAACATTTTTGCTTTTGTTAATCTTTTTAAAGGCTCAAGTGGCAAAGCTCATGAATTTGAAGAAAAAGAAGAGTTTTTGGAGGAGCCTATTGAGGAAAGTATTTATGCAAAGAATTGTGAAAGAGCTCCTCAGATTGTGGATGATGATGTTTTTAGAGAATTTTTAAGCTCTGGCAAGAGTTTTTCAGGTTTTTCTGAGAAAAATAACATATCTTTAGAATGGATAAGAAAGAGAATCAATAAAAATTCTTGGTGGGGACTTGTAATTCCCCCGGATATAAATAAACCTGAGACCTTGGAAAATAGTGAAGAAAGTGCAAGGATAAGAGCAAGAGCTATTATAAGAGACGTCTTTAAAAAAGAGACGCTTTTACACGGATACACGATTGGATTTAAAGATGGTTGTTTTAATAATTTTGATTTTAAGAATATTATATTTATTCCAAACGGGTTTAAAGGTTTAAAAAATAAGCTTAAAGCTTGTAAAGATGTATACGAGTTTAAAGAGCTTTTAGATTTTAAAGAAAGCAGAAAAGGGAAAATTAAGGGAGAAGAAGACGTAGAAAGGGCAGAATTATTAAAAGCATTTCTATCAAGTTCCATTAGTTTTTCAAAAATTTTAGAAAGACTTAATTGGTCCAAGAAAACTCTAAAAAATTATTTAACTAATGAGGATATGGCTTTAGAGAGATATGTTTGTCCGCCAAATCAAAGGGAAGAAGAAACTATGGAAAATGATATTGAACTTGCTAATTTAAGGGCCAGAATGTATTTAAAAAGACTTTTTAAGGAAGATGGTAAGAATGAAGTAGATTTTTCAAGACAAAGAGTGGTATTTTTTGACAATAACATTAATAATTTTAAATTAAACAACTTAATCCTTGTTAATGTTAAAGCTAATAGCTTAAAAGATTCTCATGTCGCAGGGGCTGTTCTTAGAAGTAAAAAGGTATATGTTTTTTAGAAAAAATATGTTGCATTTTTACGTTAAATATGATATAATAAAGTAAAATTAAGAAAAGGAGGAAGGGATTTTCCCGAATTAAAGATGAGAGGAAACCAAGCGTGGTTCGTTAGGGACTTTTTAGGAAGAAATAGGCACGTATTTAGGGTGCCTGTATATCAAAGAAATTATAACTGGGTAAAATTACAGTGCGAGAAATTGTATAGAGATATTTTAGAAACAAAAGAAAATGATGAACAGCATTTTATGGGGTATATTGCTTATACAAAAGGATTCAATAGTGCTGATGACATAACGGAAGTTTTGGTGATAGATGGTCAACAAAGAATTACAACCTTATACCTTTTGTTAAAGGCCTTGTATGATATAGCAGTAGAAGAAAAATCAGTAAGTGTAGAAAATGAGATTGCTGATGTAATCTTTAATAGAAATTGTGACGAAAAAGACAAGGTGAAGCTAAGGCTTAATAAGGTAGATAATAAACAGTTATCTTATTTGTTTGAAAATAAATTAGAAAAAATGAACAGATTTTCTAACGTTTATAAAAATTATGTTCTTTTTGTCAGCCTTATAAAGGAAACCCTAAAAACAGATTTAGATTTAGGTGATATTTTAGAGGGAGTTAAAAAGCTTGAAATTTGCGAGGCTGTTTTCGATATTAGAGATGGAGACAATCCTCAAGCTGTTTTTGAGTCAATAAATTCAACTGGTATGGATTTAACTCTATCAGACCTTGTAAAAAATTATTTGCTTATGGATACATCAAGCCAAAATTATTTATATAACAGTTATTGGTTAAATATTGAGTCCAATGTAGGCTCTAAAAACTTAAATGATTTTATGAAAACTTATGTAGATTCTAAAACCATAGGAGCAGTTAATAGTGATAAGGCTTATGATAGATTTAAGGCAATTATAAAGGAACAAAATTATAATTCTGAACAAATGCTTTTCTTATTAAGAAATCTTTCTAAGTGTTATGGAACCTTTGTTGGTCATAAAAATTATTATAACTCTAAAGTACAAGACTATTTGCGAGGATTGTATTATACAAAACAATCTGTAATGATGCCTTTAGTGTTTAGGTTTTTTGAGGATTATGAAAAAGGAAATATAAACGAAGAAACCTTAACAAAGGTCTTAGAATACACTTTAACTTATGCAATTCGTGTAACCATAACAGATTCAACAAAAGGCTTAAATATATTAATGAAAACTTTTTATGGTTGGGTTATAAAAAATAATAATTATGATAATTATTATGAAAAATTTGTCGCAACATTTAATATTTGTAATGACAGAGTTAATAATCGTATGCCCTCTGATGAAAAAGTGAGGGAGGCTTTAGTATATTCTCCCTTCTTCAGAAAAGACGTTTGTAGATATATATTCTCCGTATTAGAAAAAGGTTCTAAGGAAAATCTTGTTTTCAACATAAAAGCTCTTGACCATATATTGCCTGAAAAAACTTCAAACTTGTGGAGAGATGAAATAGGAGAAAAAGATTATGCGAGGGTTCATGAAATCTATTTGCATACTTTAGGAAACTTAACTTATATGGGGTATAAGGGGCCTGCAAAAAATATAAAAAATAAGTCTTTTGCAGATAAAAAAGCAGTAATTAAAGCAAATAATGCTAACAGCGTGTTAAATAAAGACATTGTAAAAATTGAGCATTGGAATGAAGAAGCCATTGTCAACAGAGCAAAAAGACTTGGAGAAATCTTAGTAAAGGATATTTTTCCATACATTCCAACGCCTGTAGGTTTTGAGAAAAAGAATGAGGATGTTTGTTTAAATATTATGGATAAGATTGATATTTCATCCTTTAACCCAACTGAAGTTGTTTTGTTTGGAAATGTCTTCCAAGTTAAAAACTTTGCTGAAGTTTTAGAAAAATTCATTAGGGTTATATACGAGACGGACAGCGTAAGATTAAGCAAGATTGTTTTGGATGAAAAATTTCCAGACCATTTAAGAGAAGAATCTTCAAAGACTAAATTAAAGAAACCAGTTCAAATAAAAAATAGTTCAATTTTCTACGAGGGAGATCTTTCTCCTAAGGAAGTTGTAGACTTCATAAAAATTTTGGTTTCTTATCTAAAAATAAATCCAAATAATATCAACTTGTATCAGTCAAAGTGAGTTATACATTAAGCCCGATGTAAAAGTCGGGCTCACCATAATAAAAAAGAGGTCTAACTGTTAAAAGCTAAAAATTATAACAAAATACTCTTATTTTTATTCATAATTTTTTCTTTGTTTTTTCTTTCAGGTTGTGGTCAAAACCCAATTCAGGTACCTGAAACAACCCTTGCAAAAGAAAGAAATTCAGTATGGAATCAACAATCAAGGAGAACCCCATGACAAAGCAAAGACAATACAAAGCAACAGATATAGCACTATGGTTCCTCAACTACAACCTTTACCTACGAGACATAGAGGGCCAGGACACAGACGAGATATCCAACACGAGGCTGAATAAACTCTTATACTATGCTCAAGGATCCTACATGGCACTTCGAGACAAGAGCCTATTCAGCGACAAAATCATCGCCACACCTCACGGGCCCATAGTAAAACAAGTATACGAGAAATACCTGCCCTTCGAGAACCGGGGAATAACAGAGTTCGATACACATGAACCATTTGATGACGATACGGAGGGAGTCCTACAAGGAGTATACAAAACCTTTGGCAAATACTCAAACAGAGGCCTACGAGACTTGGTGGTCCAAGAAGATCCTTTTAGGTCCACAAAGATAGGGAAAGAGATAAAGAAGAATAAAATTAAAGAATACTTCAAGAGAGAGTATTTAGAAAAGTGAAAATACAGGAGCAATTTATGAAAAAAAATTCAAGAAAAATACTCATTATCATACTCATTACAATACTAGTGCTCACCGCCTGCGAGACCAAAACGACCCAAAAAGCTCCCGATAACACACCTACGAGTGAAGCTACAAACGAGAACAAATCCGAGAACACCTTCACCGAGGCGGAAGTAATACGAGCGGTAGATGGAGACACAATAATCGCAAGAATAGACGGAGTAGACGAGAAAATACGAATGGTACTTGTAGATACACCCGAGAGCGTACACCCAAGAAAACCCGTTGAGTTTTTCGGAAAGGAAGCCTCAAAGTATACGAAAAATAACTTAGAGGGAAAGACCGTATATTTACAAAAAGACGTAACGGATAGAGATAGGTACGGAAGACTCCTAAGATACGTTTGGCTTGAAAGGCCTAAGACAGATGAGCCTACCAATGAAGAAGTAGAAAGGCTTATGTATAACGCACAATTACTTAAAGAAGGATATGCAAACTTAGCTACATTTCCGCCGGATATAAAATACGTTGATTTTTTCAAAGAGCTTGAACGAGAAGCAAGAGATAACGACAGAGGCCTCTGGAACGCAGAAGCACAAGAGGCTTACAAGATAGGAAAAGGGGGAAAAGAAAAATCCAAAGAGGAACTCCAAGAACTCCACGAGTCGGGGGAACAGTTTATCAAAGGTAGTAAAAAATCCATGATTTATCATGTACCTGGAGGCAAATACTATGATAACCTTCAAGGCAATAATATAGAGCTATTCAAGACTGAAGACGAGGCAATCGCTGCAGGATATAGAAAATCAAAGCAGTAGCTTGTATCCGAGATGAGAGCCGATAATTAAAAATTAATGTAGCTCATAAGCATGTTCTTAACTAAAGGCTAAATAGTCTACATAAAGTTATTTGCTGAGATAACCAATCAGTAAAGCCTCTTATGTGTTGAAACCTAAAATTTAGCATTATGAGTTATATATGGTAGGGTAGGAACTACCCGAACCTATACGCTTGTGGACACTGTGTAAGACTTGTAATCTTCTGTTAGAAGGTTCAAGCGGTAGTGGTTGAAGCAAGAAGCTCGGTAACTTGTTGCCGAGTAGTTCACGTTGTGAAAAAGAAGCAAGAGATAATAATAAGGGTTTGTGGGGCAAAAGTCCTAAAAAGGAGAAGACCGAAAAGACAAAAAGTTCTGTAAAAGAAGGAAAAATTAAAGGAAACAAAAAGTCAAAAATATACCACATGCCGGGAGGTAAGTCATATAATAAGATTTCAAAAAACAATGTAGTATATTTCGATTCAGAAGAAGAAGCCATAAAGGCAGGATATAGAAAGGCAAGAAAGTAAGGAGAAAAAATTATGAGAAAAAAAATATTTGGAATGTTGTTAATAATAAGTTTGATGTTTTCAGGAGTTTTTGCAAAAGAAAATCCGAAGACTTTGTATGCAACGACTGCAACAAGGATTTTTGATAAAAACCTAAAAACTTTCACAGTACAAAAAGGAGAATCCTTTGAGTTTGTAAAAAATGGTTTTGAAAATTGGATAAGTGTATTAAGAAAGTCTGACAAGAAAATATATTCAGTAGAAAAAGGAAGTCTTTTAACAAAAGAAGAAATAGAAGAAAAAGAAAAACAGTTCAAGGAAGCAATAGAAAATGAAAAAATTAGGTACATCTACACATTTTATGATTCTGACGTTGTAGGAAAAGACACAGAAATATTTAAAGGAGAGGGCTATCAGGAAAAATCTTATAAAAGCTATATGTACTTTTTAAAAGAAAAGGGCGGAGAAAAAATCGAGAGATTTATAGAAAATTATAAGAGAACAGAAGTAGACGACAAGGAAGAAATTAAAAACATTCTAAGGGCAGTAGGTAAACTTAAAATAAGCTATGGAAAACCTCAAGTAGATGGTTCAGACTCTATTATTAGTCAAATACAAAATATAGAGGTGGGAAAAACTAAGTGTGCAGGATACACTTGGCTCTTATCAAGACTGTTTGATAAGGCGGGGATAACATATAGAATAGTTGGAACAAGGACTTGGGAAACAAGTAGACCTGGTGGAGCAGGTCACGTATATACTGAAGTATTTTTTAACGGAAAATGGCATAACTGTGACGGAACTACTATTTATGGCGGGATTGCTCAAGAAGAATTTAAAGATAAATGGATAGAATGGGCTTTTAATTGTCCAGAAATTTTAAATGACGGAAAAGTTGATAAAAAAACTATGATTAAACTTGATAGGTCTATAGAAGGACCTGAGTTTAAAGATATGTTTGTAATGTTTGTAGGGCCTGCAATTAATAGTGGAAAGATAATAGATGGAAACATTGCAATTTTGTATCATAAGTAAAATTGCTAAAAATATATAAGTATGGTTAAAATTCCAGCCTAAGGCTGTTTTTATATATTTTTTTCTCCTTTTCCCCTTTTGGGGAAAGGGGGAAGAAAAAGAGGGAAAGGAGAAAGATTATGGATTTACGAGAATATTTGAGAGGGCAAAACGTAGGGCAATTAGTATCTAAGGACAGCGGTTATGTATATAACCTGTATGACTTAAAAACTGAGGCTATAGAAAAAGAGCTTAGAGATAGGTTTAAAGAACGTGTGGCCTACAGAAAACATAGGAAAAGCAAGAGAAAAGAAAAAGACAAAATGGCCATAAGCTTTAGAAAAGAAATGTCAATGTATTTTTGTAATTATAAGGATCCGTGTATAAATGAAAGCAAGAAGTTTATGAGTGGTTATAAAAAATATAGGCACTATAAAGATTTAGAGAATATATCTCATGTCCTTAAGAAAAAAGAAGTAGTAAAAAAGATCCGTACTCAAGATAAACAAATTTTGGCAAAAATAAATAAAATCGACTTCATAGAAGAAGACAAAATCCATAATTTACAACCTCATTTTTTGGCAAAGGACAAAACACTATATATTTATTAATATTTAATTTTTTTGTTAAATCTTTAATAATTCACAAAACTTTCTCCTAATATATATCAGCAAGAGCAAAAAGTCTTGTTTTTATGTGGGGAAATATTTTTAAAAAGGAGGAAGGCTACAAAAGCAAGACTAAATATTAGTGGACCCAACACTAAAACGCTTAAAGGCGTAAAGTAGCCTATAGCAATTTTGTTAACAAAATTTAAAAAGAAAAGAGAAGTGAACTCTTTTAAAAAAATGTTTTATTTATTTGCGGCAATGTTCTTTTTATTTTCAGCCTTAATTGGACCCTTCGGTACGGGGCAAATAAGGAAGGTAAAAAGCTCAGGCATTGTTTACGCAGCAGGATCCGGAGCAGGATCTGGTATGTGGAAAGATTTTGATGTAAAAGTAGAAAAAGACGGACCTTCAGTTTCAGGAGTTAAAGACTCTCAAGACTCTTGGCAAAAAGTTTTAGATAAATATAAAGGATTTATTTCAGGCTTTGCAGGAGTAGGAGCAATAACAATGGTTGCATTGTTTATTAAGAACTTTATATCCTTAGGAGCATCATCAGGCAATCCTTCCGCAAGAGCCAACGCTCTTGTAGGTGTTTTGTGGACAGGAATAGCAGCCGCAGGACTTGGAGCAGTATCTCTTATTACTGGAGTATTTTACAGGTTCCTTTTTTAGAAGCATTTTAGAGAGTCCCCAAAAGGGGATTCTTTTTTTTAAAAAAAATTAAAAAAAAATAAATTTTTTTGTTAAATCATGAATAATTCAAAAAATTTTTCTCTAATAAATAGTGTAAGAAAAAATTATTAAAGTAGCCTGTTTAGGCAAATATTTAAAGGAGGAAAAAAACTATGAAAAAAATAGTAAGTGCAAAAAGGAGAAACAAAAGAGAAGAAGAGGAGGAGAGCCCTTATCTTGAAAGATTAGAGCGTTTTTACAATTATAAGGAGGCGGTTAAAGAAACTTTCACATTTGTAGCTGGCAGAGAAACTCTTAAAGCCCAGTATTTCAACGTTTATTAAAGTTTTGTAAAAAAACAAGAAAAAAAAATTAAAAAAAATCTTTAAGTGTCTATTGCATAAATATATCAAACAAGGTATAATATACGTAATAGAACACAAGTTCAGAACATGAGTTTTATTAGGCTTGTATTTAGAGCTTTTAAAGATTTTTCGGAAAATCAAGAAGGATATTGTATTTATTAAAAATTTAGGAGGCAGAAATGCAAAAAGAATTAGTAGGAATTTATTCAATGTACTTATTAGTTAAAAATGGCTGGGATAAAAACTTAGAGTCTAAGTTTTATAACCAAGGAGAAGTGGATTTACTTATAGGTGAGAATGAACTTTATAAGATAAATAACGAAAACAAGAAAGCCGTTTTTAAAGAAGATAAGTGCATTTTCGATGTAACTCTTGATTTAAACGATCTTGAAGGTGCAGAAGTTTTATCAGACTTTGTTGCCTGTGTTTTTCTCAACAGTGATGAGGAAATAAAGAAGTTTAAAGAAGAACATCCGAACCTTACATTTTACGAATGTATGGGTGAGTGAAAAACGAGAAAAGGAAAAAACACGTATCTTAGTAATTTAAGATACATAATTTAATCATAGGATTAGGTCAGGAAGCATACGGTGCCCTGACCATTTTTTTGTGAGCGATTAGACCCTTTTCACTTTCCTTATTAGGGGCGTGGGGTAAAAAGTGAGGTTTTGGGCTAAAAAACACAAAAAAATTGTTTTTTCTAAAAAAATACTTGCATTTTGGCATAATGTATGGTGTAATATAAATATAAAAAAATAAACCTTTCGTCAGAAGGTATTGACAATTAGTGATTTGGGATATATAATTTAGTCATAAGATTAGGTTAGGAAGCATACGGTGCCCTGACCATTTTTTGTTTGCAGAAATGGAATTTCATGATATAATTAATACAGAAGAGAGGTATGACTGTTCTGATACCTCGTAAAACTAAAAATTGACAGATAGAAGAAAAGTGTGACGGTTCCGACACTTTGTAAAACTAAAAATTGACCGATGGAAGAGAGGTATGACTGTTCTGATACCTCGTAAAACTAAAAATTGACAGATTGAAGAAAAGAGTGGCCTAATGTGGTCACTTTTTTTGTGAGTGAAAGGAGAAAATATGGAGTTCTTATACGATATCTACAAATTAAGCGATTTGTTTTTTTTAAAATATCCAAAGGATCGTTATCCTGAGTTAATGAGAGGGAAGGGCGAAAGACCTGTTAGGTATGTTGTGGCATCTCTAACTGACTTTTTCCCAAATATATTCATTTGTATCCCATACAGAAGCAACATTAAACACAAATATTCTTATAAATTTGTTGGAAGCAAAAGATCCTTAGTTAATGAATCTGGATTAGATTTCTCAAAAATGGTTTTAATCCAAGAAGAAAAGTTTTTAGAAAACCTAAAAGAAGAGTCTTTAGATAAGGATGAGTATTTAGAAACAATAAAAAACATATCAAAAATCCTTGATGGGGCAATTAAATATTTAAACTTGTATATTGAAGGGCTTAAAAACCCCGAAAACATAGGGATGGACAAGCATCAATTTCACAGGGTTTTTCAGTATTCGACTTTACCTTATTTTGTTGAGTTTTTGCTTTAGACCCTTTTCACTTTCCTTATTAGGGTACGGGGTAAAAGTGGGGTTTTGGGCTAAAAAAAAACACAAAAAAATTGTTTTTTTCTAAAAAAATACTTGCATTTTGGTATAATGTATGGTATAATATAAATATAAAAAAATAAAACTTTCGTCACAAGAAACTTTATCGAAAAATTAAAAAAGAGAACCCCTATCCTCTATAGGTGGGGATGGTAGGATCTTTGCACTTATTTTCTCAAGTCGGGGTTAGCTTCAGACCCCGCAAAAAATTTTCAAGAAATGCGAGGAAAAAAATTTATGACAAAATTTAAAAAATTAACAGCTGTAGCTTTAATGCTTATAATGGCTATGGGAGTATTTACGGAACTAAACATAAGCCATGCTGATAATCAACAATTTAAAATTACCGTAAATAAGAATAAAATACAAATGAACCAAA
>CAMQDG010000048.1 GCA_946999425.1 uncultured Peptoniphilus sp. | reverse complement strand
TGACCGCTTAAATATGAGAGAAGAGGCTATAAGGGAGCTTAATATATGCATTGAGCTGGATCCTTATGATTATGTTTCTTATAACGACTTGGGAGCTTTTTATGAAGAGTCAAAAGAATATGAAAAAGCTCTTTTATATATAAATAAAAGCCTTGAAATTGCAGATTCTTATGGAAGAGCCCTCTATAATAAGGGGGTTGTATTTTCAAAGATGAAAAATAAGGAAGAGGCCTTAAAGGCTTATTATCTTGCCTTGGATAATTCCAACGATCAGGATATTTACTTAAATATTTCAGTAATTTATATTGAAAATAAGGATTTTGAAAAATCTGCGGACATTCTTCTTGAAGGCATAAGTGAAAATCCTGATTCTGTAAATCTTCACTACAATCTTGCCTGCACTTTTGAAAATTTAAATAGGCGGCAAGATGCTAAGAAACATTTAAGGGAAGCTATAAAGTTAAATGGAGATGCCCTTTTGTGGGCAAAAAAGGATAAAGATTTAGAAAAACTTGTATTGGAGGAAAAATGGTAATTATAAAAACAAAAGAAGAAATAAATAAAATGATTGAAGCTGGAAAAATTTTATCGGCTGTCCATCACGCCCTTAGGGACCAAGTTAAGCCTGGAGTAAAAACAATTGATTTGGATAGATTTGTTGAAAAATTTTTAAAGGACCATGATGCAAGCCCTGAGCAAAAGGGTTACGAGGGTTTTCCCTATTCAATTTGTGCATCGGTTAATGATGAAATTTGTCATGGTTTCCCTTCTGAATATGTTTTAAAGGAGGGAGATATTATTACAATTGACATGGTTGTAAATTATAAGGGTTGGCTTGCAGATAGTGCATGGACTTATAAGGTTGGTGAGATTTCAAAAGAAGCTCAGGAACTTATGGACGTTACAAAAAAATGTCTATATCTTGGAATAAAAGAAGCAAAGATCGGGAACAGATTGGGAGATATAGGTCATGTTATTCAAACTTATGCTGAATCTAAAGGCTATTCTGTTGTTCGTGATTTTGTAGGTCATGGAATAGGAAAAGAAATGCACGAAGATCCTCAAGTTTTACATTTTGGTAAACCGGGAAGGGGTCTTAGAATTCAAGAGGGAATGGTATTTACTATTGAACCTATGATAAATGTTGGAGGATATGAGCTTACTCTTGATAAAAATGGATGGACTGCAAGAACTAAAGATGGCTCCTTGAGTGCTCAATATGAGCATCAACTTGCCATTACAAAAGACGGTCCAATAATAATAACGGATCAAGGTGATAATAATGAAGAGTGGTGAAATTATTAAATATTCTTTTGCAGAAGAGCTTATGAACGCAATCAGCCATTGGCTGGGTGTTGTTGCAGGAATAACAGGTCTTGTATTTTTAATTGTTTTAAGTCTTGGAAAGGGGGCTTTAAAAATGTCTTCTCTTTCTATTTATGGGGGATGTTTTATTGCTATGTTTTTATCTTCAGCCCTCTATCACACCATTCAAAATAAAAAGGCTAAAGCAATTTTAAGGGTATTTGATCACTCTTCTATCTTTCTCTTTATAGGAGGCACTTATGTACCTATAATCATGCTTTCCTTTAAGGGGATAGAGAGAATAATTTTAATTTCTTTAGTGGGAACCATAGTTTTAGGCGGAATAATTTTTAAAGTTTTTACTTATGGAAAATTTGAAAAGTATAAAAAACTTTCCTTAGCCTTTTATCTATGTTTTGGTTGGATTTCTTTATTTTTACTGAAACATCTTTATTTTAATACTTCCCACATTTTAATTTTATTTTTAGTTTTAGGAGGCTTAGCATACTCTTTAGGCTCAATATTTTATGCTATAAAAAAAATTCCCTTTAATCATGGAATTTGGCATCTCTTTGTTTTAGCAGGGGCAGTTTTACAATATTTGGGTCTTCTTTTCACTTATTGTTTAGGATGGTAGAAATGAAAAAAGAATATAATTTGCTTGAGGGTTCCATAAATAAAATCTTAATAACAATGAGCATGCCCTTAATGGGCACTGCCTTTGTTCAAATAGCCTATCAGCTTGTAGATTTAATTTGGCTCGGAAAACTTTCAACGGAAGCTGTTGCAGCAGTAGGGACCGTAGGATTTTTTATATGGATAGCTCAAGGTCTTTGTCTTATAGGAAAGACAGGGGTCGGGGTAGGGCTTTCTCAGGCTTATGGCAAAAATGATCAGAATATGCTTAAAGAAGTAATGAGAGCAGGGGCAATAGTAAATTTTACTATTTGCGCCCTACTTATTTTTATATACTTAACTTTTATGGATGGTATTTTAGGATTTTTTAGGCTTGAAGAAGAAGTATTTTTCATGGCGAAGTCCTATTTTAAAATCCTAGGCTTAGGTTTAGTTTTTACATTTTTAAATCCCATTTTATCTATGACTTTTCTAGCCAGGGGTAATAGTGTGACCCCTTTTAAAATTGCAATTATTGCTCTTTTTACAAATATAATTTTAGATCCTTTATTAATATTTGGTTTTTGGATTTTTCCTAATATGGGTATAAGGGGAGCTGCCCTTGCAACAGTTATAGCTCAGGGAGTTCAAACTTTACTTTCCATAATAACGGGAATAAAATCCAAGGAATTATTTGTAAGGGTAAATTATTTTAAAGAAGTAAAATTTAAAAGTATAAAGGGCATATTGAATCTTGGAGTACCTACTTCTATTCAGGCTCTTATTCATGCTTTTGTAGGACTTGTTTTAAATAAATATACTGCAAGTTTTGGTAGTGTTGCCATAGCAGTTTATTCCATAGGCTCTCAAATCGAAAGTATATCTTGGATGAGTGCTGAAGGTTTCTCCAGTGCTTTTACGACTTTTTTTGGGCAAAATTATGGGGCTAAAAAATTTGAAAGAATAGAAGAGGCAAGAAAAGCTGGCATGAGAATTATAAATTCCATAGGACTTTTTGCCACAATATTTTTAATGGTTTTTTCAAAACAACTTTTTAAGATTTTTGTTCCAGAAGATCAAAAGCTAATTGAATGGGGAGCTTACTATCTTTTAATAATAGGTCCTTCAGAAATTTTTATGACTATGGAGATAGGAACAACTGGAATGTTAAATGGTTTAGGTCTTACAAGGTTTCCTGCTTATAATGGACTAATATTAAATATTTTAAGAATACCCTTTGCAAAGATTTTTATGCCTATTTTTGCTGTAAACGGAATTTGGATGGCAATGAGCCTATCTTCGATTTTAAAGGGTAGTATTATGACAATTGGGTATAAATATTTATGTAAGAAAACTGACGGCTTTAGAAACAATATGGAAAAGTATGTCAGCAAACATTAGGAGGTGCTATGTTAGAACAATTTGAAATGCCTAAAGTTGGCGAAGAGATAGTAGTCTTAGATACAAACCACGGACAAATTAAACTTAGAATTTTTGAAGATGTTGCCCCAAAGGCAGGAAAAAATTTTAAGGAACTTTGCAAAAAAGGCTATTATGATAACACGATTTTTCATAGAGTAATTGACAATTTTATGATTCAAGGAGGAGATCCTACAGGAACCGGTCGTGGCGGAAAATCCATTTGGGATAAGTCTTTTGAAGATGAGTTCAGCTTAGATTTTCGAAATTTCAGAGGAGCTTTATCCATGGCAAATGCAGGTCCAAATACAAATGGCTCACAATTTTTTATAGTTCAAGCAGGTCCTGTTGATGGAAACATTATAAAGCAAATGAGAAGTTTGGGAAAAGAAAAGGGATATCCTGATGAGGTTGTTGATGCCTATGAAAATTTAGGAGGTACTTACTGGCTTGATGGAAAGCATACAGTTTTTGGCCAAGTTTTTGAAGGGATGGAAGTTGTCGATGAAATAAGTTCTCTTCCTACAAATGCTATGGATAGACCTCAAGAGGACGTAATTATTAAAGAAGCGAGATTGGAGGTTTTTAAATGAAAAAATATATAGCTTACGGCTCGAACATAAATGTGGAATGGATGAAGGAAACTTGTCCTGGTTCAGAATTAGTAGGCAGCGGTTATATATTGAATGCAAAATTATTATTTAGAGGTAAGGGTTATTTAAATCTTGTCCTGGGAGCGGGATATGGAAAAGTTCCTGTAAGTATTTGGAACATAAGTGAAGAAAATGAAAGAGCCCTTGATAAATATGAAGAATATCCTTCTTATTATGTTAAAAAAAATATTTTAGTTTTAGGGGATAAGGGCATAGAAGAAGGCATGGTTTATGTTATGACTGATGAGTTTAAGGATATTAGAAAAGCTCCAGAAGATTTTTATGTAAGAAGAGTTTTAGATGGATTTGAGCAAATGTCTTATGATAAAAAACCTGTTGAAGATGCTTTGGAGGAAATATGCAAATAAGACTTAAAGAGGATAAAGTCCACCTTAGAAAACTTGCCTTAAAACTTGCAGCTTTTATAGGTTTGGAAGAAGATTCCATTAAAGGTCCCTTAATTACTTCTAATGAAAGCTGTGAAGAATTCTTAATAGAAGATGGGAAATTTAATATTAATAAAAATAAGGGAATAATAGAAATATCCATTAGTGAGGATGATTATAATAGAGCATTTAATAAGATTACAATGGATATTTTTTCATACCAGGATGAAGATTTTTACATTGATGAAAAAGAAGTTTTAAAAGAAGAGTCCATGTTTTTAGATAAGACTATTTACAGAGATGAATTTCTTAAAAGATATACAAGGATTAATTGCGATCCAAGTGATTTAAGTTTTGAAGAATTTAAAATCCTGTGTGAGATAGTAAGAAGAAAAGCTATGGATACTAATGCTTTTGATATAAGTTTTGATTCTAATGATTTTGAATTTGAAAAGGCTGATTTTGATGAGATCTTGTTTGGAGAAAAGACAAAAATTTTTTATAAGGGCTTTGATACTTTTTTTAAACTTTTAATAGATGAGAATTTAGAAAGAGCTGAATTTATTACTAATAGAGTTTTTAGAGAAAATTCCTATGAAATGCAGCTTACAAAGGGAGCTTCAAGGGCAAGGGAAATTTATATAGATTCAACCTACGAGTCAAATTTAAAGGCTTATAAAGATTTATTTAAAGAATTAAAAATAGAAAGTTTTAAGAATAAGGAAGTCTTTAAAAAAGAAGAATATGAATTTCCCTGGGAAAGAGATGTTTTACTGGAAAAATTAAAAAAATATAAAGACATAGATTCTATAAGATGTGCTATAAGCGAGCCTCTTGAAGTAAGAAAAGAACTTGAAAAAGAACTTAAAAAATCAGTAAAGGGGAAAGTTCAAGTTATAGATTCCTATAAAAGTGGTTTTTCTTGGATAGAGGATTACATTTTACCGGACCTTATTGGAAAAGAAGTTGATGAAATAGAAATTTATTGGTCCTATATGAAGGGGGCGGATATTTCTGATGAAGCGGGGGCAGTTCCCACTTATAGCAATCAAGGTGCTGGAGATGAAAATAAATTCTTAGATCTTCCCATAAGATATTTACAAGAGCTTTATCCTATTGATGACATTTTGGCAAAGGAGCTTTCTATTAATAGGGATAAGATTAAATTTATCAACAAGGATATGGAAGATTCCTATGAAATTATTGCAAAATCAAAGGGAAGGGAAGTTTTAAGAGATACTTATAAGGTTATTTTATCTGAAAGACCTTACTTAGATGATTTTAAGGGAATGGGTCTTGTTCATCCTCAAACAGGATATTTTGAAATTACCAGTGGGGACAAAAAGATTGTAGAAACTTTTAAAACTGATTTGGAAAATGTTTGGGATACTTATCAAAATATTTTATCTGAAATTGGAAGAGATATTGAAAGTAAAAATCTTAAAGAAGATTCTCAACCATTTTTTGCAGAACTTTTTATGGATATAAGTCTTTCTGAAACTGATAAAAATTTAAATGTAAGGCAAGATAGGATTTCATCAATTGATCACTTCCATGAAGATTTATATTTTGTAGGTCTTGATTATTTTAAGGCCTTGGGTCAAAAGATAAAGGGTGGAACTTTTGACAGCCCTGGACTGATTTTACCCTTTATTCATAATAGAAAGGGTAATGTTAAACTTGAATTTGAACTTAGAAACTTTTTAGATACCAAACCTTTTATAATAAGGGATTCAAAAAAAGAATATCTTGACATGAATCTTAACTATAAATTATTGGGTTACAGATATGATAAGGGCAAAAAATTAATTATTGAATGTGATTTAAATAGGGAAGAACTTGAAATTTATTCTAAGATTTTAAAGAGGGGTTTAAGTAAATTTTCTGATTTAAATATTAATGCTCTTATAATAAATGGTGAAGAGTATGAAGTGGCAGAAAAATATAAGCTTCATGAAAAGGCACCGGCTTTTGATGAGAAAGTTTTAAATCACGAAGATATTTGTGCTTTAAATGATTCTTTAAGGTCCAATAAAAATTTAAAAATAAATTATATTACTAAAAGTTTTATGGGAAGGGATATTGAATCTATAGAGTTTAATGTAGACGAAGATTTCACTCCGACTTTTAAAAGGACAATGAAAAAGCCTACTATGTATATTAATGAAAGACATCATGCAAATGAGGTTTCTTCATCAAATTCATGTTATGAACTTACTGAAAGGCTTTTGGAAGATAAAGAGCTTCTTAAAAAAGTAAATGTTGTTTTAATACCTATGGAAAATCCTGATGGGTCTTATATTCACAGCCTTCTTATAAGAGAGCATCCTAATTGGATATTTCACATTGCAAGATTTAATGCTCTTGGAAAAGAGTTTGCTCAGGAATATTTTAAGGAAGGTTCAATTCATACAGAAGCTGAGGCTATGGTTCAAATGTTTTATAGACATCTTCCCGATATATACTGTGATAATCATGGAGTACCTCATCATGAATGGGCTCAACCATTTTCGGGATATACAGCTCCTGCATATAAGGGTTTTTGGCTTCCCAGATCTCTTATATATGGATATTTTTGGTATCCTAAGGAAGAAGAATATAAGGAAAACTTTAAACTTTGTGAAGAACTTCAAGATGTAATTGCAGATTCTATAAATAAAGATGATGTAATGCATAAAATGAATTTGGATATGCAGGATAGGTTTGAAAAATATGCTCACGCCCTTATGCCTAAGATGTTCCCTACAGGTTATTACAAGGATATAATTTTTTACTGGATAGGTTTTGACACTAATAGGGAACACAGATATCTTTCCATAAGGTATCCGGAAATAACTAAGGTAGGTTTTACAAGTGAAGTAATAGATGAGTCTGCTGATGGAGAATTTTTGAAATTATGCTCAAAAGCCCATACGGCTCACAATTTGGACACAATAAAATTCATTTCCAAAAGGGAAATTTTATACGATAGAAAAATTAATACAAAAAGCGGAGGAAGAATTTACCGCAATAGGAGGAGGACACAATGATAAAACTAATAGGTATAGCGATTCTTATTATAGGTTTTGCCCTAAAATTTAATTCAATTGCTATAATATTTGTTTCCATGATTGCAACTGCAATTGTAGGAGGCTTAGGAGTTGAAGGTTTTTTGGAAACCTTAGGCACTAGCTTTGTAAATAATAGAGCTATGATGATATTTGTAATAGTAATGCTTGTAACAGGAACTCTTGAAAGAAATGGTTTAAGAGAATCTGCTGCAAAGTTTATTTCAAAAACAAAAAATGCAAATGCAGGAAAGATTATAGCATCTTACGGAATAATGAGAGTAATATTTGCAGCATTTAACGCAAGTTTTGGAGGGGTTGCAGGTTTTATTCGTCCAGTAGTAATGCCAATGGCTGAAGCTGCAGTAAGGGAAGTTCCTGCAGACAACCACGAAGAACACATTGAAGAAGTAAAGGGAATGGCAGCAGGTATGGAAAACATAACATGGTTCTTCGGTCAAGTACTTTTTGTTGGTGGAGCAGGAGGACTTTTAGTTCAAGGAACTTTAAAAGAACTTGGATATAATGTAGAACTTATAGACCTTGCAAAAGTAGAAATACCAGTAGCTATAATAGCTACAATTGTAGGAATAATTTATTATGTTTTGAAAGACAAAAAACTTTCAGAAAAAGGAGCAAAGGGGGAAATTAAATGAGTTTTTTCACATCAACTGAAGTAACAACTGGAGCAAAACTTCTTGAAATCCTTTATATAATAATAGGACTTTTACTTCTAAATACAGGAATAAGGAATTTAAACGATAAGGAAAATGAAAAGAAAATAGGTACAGGTATATTTTGGATAATACTTGGTATAGTAATAGCTTTAGGAAGATGGATACCAGCAAAAGTTGTAGGTGTTTTAGTAGTATTAATGGCTCTTCCTGCAATATTTAATCAAGTTTCATATAAGACAAATGACGTGCCTACAAAAGAATATACAAAAGCAGTAAGCGATAAGCTTGGATATAAAATATTTATTCCTGCTTTTATGATAGGAATTACAGCAGTAATATTTGCAACAATGACAAAGCTTGGAGCCCTAGTAGGGGTTGGCTGTGGAGTTGCTTTAGCAATGATAACCTTGTACTTTATGAACAAAGATAATACTCTTAATGTTTATTTAAAAGACTCTAAAAGATTTTTAGACCTTGTAGGACCTTTAAGTATGCTACCTATGTTTTTAGCATCTTTAGGAGCAGTATTTACCCAAGCAGGTGTAGGACAAGTTGTATCAGATATAGTAGGAAATATAATTCCTGAAGGAAATATAGTTGTAGGAATAATTGTATATGCAATAGGAATGGCACTATTCACTATGGTAATGGGTAATGCTTTTGCTGCAATAACAGTTATGACTGTAGGAATAGGAGCTCCCTTTGTGCTTGCTCAAGGAGCAAACCCGACTCTTATAGGAATGTTGGCATTAACTTGCGGTTATTGCGGAACACTTATGACACCAATGGCTGCAAACTTTAATATAGTTCCTGTTGCAATACTTGAAATGAAAGACAAAAATGGAGTAATAAAAAATCAAGTTGTACCGGCAATAATTATGTTGATAGTACAAATTGTTTATATGATAATGTTTAGCTAAGGTGAGAATTATGAAAATATTATTAACAGGCTTTGATCCCTTTGGAGGAGAAAAAATTAATCCTGCATGGGAAGCCGTAAAAAAAGTAAGAGATGAAATTAAGGGTTCTGAAATAATAAAACTTCAAATACCTACAGTATTTGGAAAGGGACCTAAGAAAATAGAAGAAAAGATAGAAGAAATAAATCCAGATGTTGTTTTATCCATAGGACAAGCTGGAAACAGATCTTGTGTAAGCGTTGAATATGTAGGAGTAAATGTAAGAGTTGCAAGAATACCTGATAACGAAGGCAACGAACCTATGTATGAAAAAATACAAGAAGATGGAGAAGATGGATATATCTCAAATCTACCTGTTCCTGAAATTGTTGAAAATATAAAAAAAGCAGGACTTCCTGCCTATGTATCTTTCACAGCAGGAGCTTATGTATGTAATGACGTTTTATATTCAATAAGATATTTGGGAGAAAGAAAATTCAAAGGTTTAAAGAGTGGCTTTATTCATGTTCCCTTTATTGCAGAACAAGTAATAGATAAACCAGCTGGAACACCTTTTATGAGCAAAGAAGATATTGTAAAATCAATAGAAATAGCTCTTGAAACAATAATAGAAGAAAACAAATAAAAATTTCCGGAGATTATATATCTCCGGTATTTTTTTAAATAAATCAAAAAAAATTATGTTATAATTAGAACATGCTGATGTGGCTCAGATGGTAGAGCAGTGCACTCGTAATGCACAGGTCGGGGGTTCGAGTCCCCCCATCAGCTCCAAAAATGTTATGAAATATTTATTTATATATAGTACAAAAGCCGGGAAAAATGATTTTAATAAACTCCATAGGGAAATCAAGGAATTTTTTATAAAAAATAATTTAATAGAAAAGTGCCGATTTATTTTTACAGAAGATGAAAATCATGGTAAAAGAGCAGCCAAAGAATTTGCCCTTGAAAATAAGGAGGGAATAGTATATGCTTGCGGCGGAGATGGAACTTTATCTGAAATAGCAAATGCTTTAAAAGATACCAATATAGCCTTGGGACTTATACCAATGGGAACGGCAAATGATTTTTCAAAATTATTTGAATATGAAAAATTCACCTTAGACAACTTAATAGCTCCTCCAATAAAAAAAATAGACACAATAGAAATAAATGGGACTCACACATCTATAAATATTGCATCAACAGGTCTTGATGCAAAAGTTTTGGAATATGCAAGGGAATATGCAAAAACATATAAATTTTTAGGGAAAAGAATTTATGACCTTGCTACCTTAAAAGTATTGTTCAACAATAGGGGACAAAAAATAAGGATGACCATAGATGATGAAAAAATAATTGAAGGTACATATACTCTTTGTGCTTTTTGTAACGGATCTTATTATGGAGGAGGATTTAATCCAGCGCCTAATAGTATTTTAAATGACGGTAAAATGGAAATAGTTTTAGCGGAATTTTTAAAAGTTCCTGAAATTATAAGACTTATACCTAAATATAAAAAAGGTCAAATTTTTAAGGAAGATAAAATTAAAACCTTTAGGGCGGAAAATGTAAAAATTGAACTCTCTGAAGAAATTAATTTAAATATTGACGGAGAACTCTTAAAAGATAGAGAATTTAATTTAAAATTAAATAGAGAAAATTTAAAATTTGCTATCCTTGCAAACTTAAAGAATAAAAACCAAATAAAATAATGCTTCAAATGAAGCATTATTTTTTTAATATTAAAATTTAGATTAAATCATCTTTTATAAATTGACGAAGTTTTGGAATTAAAAATCCCTGAGCCATCTTTTCCATTTCGGATTTATTTTTTAAAAGTTCAACAACCTTCATTCCCATGGCAATTGCAAGACCGGGTCCCATGGCAGTTACAACATTGCCATCAAGGCAAAGGGGAAAATCTTTTGGATTTTTAATACTTAAATTTTCTTGAAAACCGGGAAAACAAGTAAAACTTTTGTCTTTTAAAATTCCTGCCTTATCTAAAACAATAGGGCCGGCACAAATTGCACAAACAAATTTTCCATCTTCATAAAAATCTTTTATTAGGTCAAGGACTTTTTTATTTTCCGATAAATTTAAAGCACCAGGAATACCACCTGGAATATAAACAGCCCTATAATCCTTAGAATCTATATC
Source organism: uncultured Peptoniphilus sp. (assembly GCA_946999425.1). Taxonomy (GTDB): domain Bacteria; phylum Bacillota; class Clostridia; order Tissierellales; family Peptoniphilaceae; genus Peptoniphilus_B. Next base: position 265 of record CAMQDG010000048.1, on the reverse strand, counting down.
TTCAAATAATTTATCAGCCATAATTTTAACATTATGGGAGCTTGAAACAAGAAGTTCCTTTTCCGTTGAAACTAAATCACAAAGAAGATTTGCCCTTCTTGCCATATCTAAAACAGTAAGAGCTTCCACTTCTTCAAAACCTTCTGCAAGTAAAACTATTAAATCTTTCATAAAAACTCCTTTCTTAATAATTTTATCCAAAAATAAAAAATTAAAACAAAATTAAAAAATTAAAACAAAATTAAAAAATAAAAAGACGATTTCC
>CAMQDG010000047.1 GCA_946999425.1 uncultured Peptoniphilus sp. | reverse complement strand
TTTTCCTCTGTAGGCTTTTGCTATTCCTTCTGTGATTTCTTTCATTCTTTCTTCTACAAAGTCTTGAACTTCTTCGTTTAAATTTCTTACGGTTCCTTCTTCCCATACTTGATCTGGTATTATATTTTGACAGGTGCCTCCATGTATTTGGCATATGGATATAAGGCTCGATTCACAGGGATCTATTTCTCGACTTATTATTTTTTCTAGTCCCATGTTTATTTCTGAAATTATTTGTATGGGATCTATAAATTCTTTTGGTCTTGCTCCATGGCCTCCTTTTCCTTCTACTTTTAAGATAAAGGCGTCCATACTTGCCATTAGGGGTCCTTTTTTATAGCCTATTGTTCCCTTTTCATAGTTTCCGAAGATTCCTCCTTCATGTAAACCTATAACTCTATCTACATGTGGATTTTCCATGCAGCCTTCTTTTATCATGGGTTCTGCTCCACCTGGTATTTCTTCTCCTGGTTGAAAAAATATTTTTACTATTCCTTTTAATTCTTTTTCCCTATTTTTTAAAATTTTTGCAGCTGCCAATGCCATTGCAGTGTGTCCGTCATGACCGCAGGCGTGCATACAGCCTTTATGGTTTGATGCAAAGGGAAGGTTTGTTTCTTCTTCTATGGGAAGGGCGTCCATATCAGCTCTTATGGCTATGCATTTTCCTTCTTTTTTGCCTATTTGTGCTAATATTGCATTTCCATTTACAAGAAGTTTGTAGTTTATTCCCATTTCTTCCAATCTTTTTTTTACATATTCTACTGTCTTTGGAAGATTCAATTGAAGTTCGGGAATTTTATGAAGTTGTCTTCTGTCATTTATTATTTCTTCCAAGTTTTGTTTTGCTTCTTCTAATATGTTCAATTTTTCACCTTCTATTTTAATTTCTATACAATAAAAAAACTATTGATTTAATTATCAATAGTTTCTCTATTTACACATGATGACAAGCAACAAAGTGTTCATTTCCCACTTCTCTAAATTCCGGTGATACTTCAAAGCATTCTTTTGTCGCTACAGGACATCTTGGTGCAAATCTGCATCCTGGTTTAGGATTTATAGGAGATGTTATTTCTCCTTTTAAAAGTATTCTTTTCTTTTTATTGTGTATATTTGGTACGGGAACTGCTGATAATAGTGCTTTTGTATAAGGATGCAGGGTATTTCTGAAAAGTTCCACTGCTTCTGCTTTTTCTACCATCTTGCCCATGTACATTACCAATATGTCATGTGCGAAATAATGAACAACTGACAAATCGTGTGTTATAAAAATATATGTTAGTTTTCTTTCTGCTTGCAATTTTTCCAACAAGTTTAGTATTTGAGCTTGTATTGATACGTCTAAGGCTGATACTGGTTCGTCACAAACTATAAATTTAGGATTTAATGCCAAGGCTCTTGCTATACCTATTCTTTGTCTTCTTCCTCCGTCTAATTCGTGAGGATATGCGTTGACAAGTCTTTCTGCAAGTCCTACTGTATCCATAAGTTCTTTAACTTTGTCGTCTACTTCTTTTTTTGTTTTATAAATTTTATGAAGATTAATAGGATCAGCTATTATTTCACTTACTGTTCTTCTTGGATTAAGTGAGGCAAAGGGGTCTTGAAAAATTATTTGCATTTCCCTTCTCATTTGTCTCATTTCATTTTTATTTAAATTTACAATATTTTTTCCTTCAAAAAATATCTCTCCAGAGGTTGGTTCGTGGAGTCTTAAAATTGCTCTACCGCAAGTTGACTTTCCACAACCTGACTCTCCAACCATTCCTAAAGTTTTTCCTTCTTCTATGTTAAAGGTCAATCCGTCTACTGCATGGAGAGTTCCGCTTTTTACTGAGAAATATTTTTTTAAATCTTTTACTTCTAATAAACTCATGCTTCTACTCCCAATAATTTTTTGTTTTTTCTGAATACATTAAACAGGATACTGTATGTGTATCATTCATACATATCTTTTCAGGAACTTGTTCTTTGCAGATATCTTTTGCATAGGGACATCTCGGATGAAAAGCACATCCGCTTGGAAGGTTTGAAGGGTCTGGAACTAAACCTGGTATAGGTTTTAATGGTTCTCCCTTATCTTCTATATTTGGTAAAGAATTAAATAGTCCTTCCGTATATGGATGTTTATGATTGTCAAAAATATCGACTAAATTTCCATGTTCTATTATTTTTCCGGCATACATTATTGAAACTTCATCGCAAACTTCTGCAACTACTCCTAAATCGTGAGTAATAAGTATCATTGATGTGCCGTATTTATCTCTCAAATTTTTCATTAATTCAAGGACTTGTGCTTGAATTGTTACGTCTAAGGCTGTTGTTGGTTCATCTGCTATTAAAACTTTAGGGTTACATGCCAATGCTATGGCAATTACAACTCTTTGTTTCATTCCGCCTGAAAATTGATGAGGATATTCTCCTGCTCTCTCTCCAGGGATTCCTACAAGTTCAAGCATATCTTTTGCTTTTTCATATGCTTGTTTTTTATTTAAGCTTTGATGAATCATAATAACTTCAGCTATTTGATCTCCCACTGTTAATACAGGGTTTAAGGAAGTCATGGGATCTTGGAATATCATTGAAACTTGATCTCCTCTGATAAGTTCCATATCTTTTTCTGTATAGTTAAAAATATTTTTACCTTCCAAGAAAATCTCGCCGTTTTTAATTACCCCCGGTGGATCCGGAACTAATCTTAATACTGCAAGGGCAGTTGTTGTTTTACCTGCTCCCGTTTCTCCTACTAAGCCTAAAGTTTTTCCTCTACCTAAACTTATATCTATATTGTTTACAGCTCTAACAGTGCCTTCTTCTACTTCATAAGTTATCTCAAGCCCTTTTATTTCCAAAATATTTTCTTCAGACATTTTTCCTCCTAATTGTACATTAGTAATCAGCGTTTCAATTTTGGATCTAATGCATCTCTAAGTCCATCACCTAAAAGGTTTATTGATAAGGATGTTATTGCAATTGCTATTCCTGGGAAAACAGTAAGATAATTATTATCTCTTATATATGTTCTTCCTTCAGATAACATTGAGCCCCATTCTGGTGCAGGAGGTGCTACTCCTAAACCTACGAAACTTAATGAAGCTATTACTAAGATTGCTGCTGCAATTGCTATGGAACCTTGAACAATTATAGGCGCCATACAGTTTGGCAAAACTTCTCTAATTATAATTCTTGAGTTTTTAGCACCACAGGCCCTTGCAGCTTCTACAAATTCCTGGTCCTTAACTCCAAGTATGGATGCTCTTACAATTCTTGCAAATATAGGCACGTCTGAAATTGCAATGGCTATCATCAAATTGACCATGCTGGGTCCTAAAGAAGCAACTACTGCAATTGCCAAAAGCATATTAGGTATTGCTAAAAATACATCCATAATTCTCATTATAATATTATCTACTTTTCCGCCGTAATATCCAGCTACAGCTCCTAAGGCTCCTCCTATTAATAAAGAAACAACTATGGCTGATATAGAAACCTTTAATGATATTCTCGATCCGAAAACAAGTCTTGCTAAAACATCTCTTCCCATGGCATCTGTTCCAAGCCAGTGCTCAGCTGAAGGCCATTGAAGGGCTTTTGCATAATCAACTTTTATAGCTTGTTGATCGTAATCATATATAAAATCAGCACATAGGGCCAGTAAAATTAAAATAACTAAAATTATAAGACCAAACATGGCAAGTTTACTTTTTTTAAGCCTATGCCAAGTTTCTGCCCATAAACTTTTCTTTTTATATCTATTTTTAATTTTATTATCCATAATATCACCGACCTACTTATAATTTGCCTTGATTCTTGGATCTACATATCCATAAATCAAATCGACAATTAAATTTACTAAACTGAATGCAACGCAAAAGCATATTATTGAACCCATTACTGCAGGAGTATCCTTTGCCTTAATACTTGTGATCATATAAGTTCCGATTCCAGGCCATGAAAATACAGTTTCAGCTATTACAGCTCCACCCATCATAGCTCCGAATTGTAAACCGGCAACAGTTATAACAGGGATTAAAACATTCTTTAAAGCATGCTTTCCTATAATATCTTTATTCTTTACACCCTTAGCTTTTGCAGTTCTTATATAGTCAGTTCTAATAACTTCAAGCATTGATGACCTTGTTATTCTCATAATATTAGCACAACAACCGAATCCAACTGAAATAGCAGGCATAATCAAGCTCTTCCAACCTTCAATTCCGTTTGAAGGAAGCCAACCTAACTGCAATGAGAAAATTAAAATCATCATTAGGGCAACCCAGAATGATGGCATTGCTATTCCAAGCATACCGAAAATAGTCGCCACTCCGTCTATTAACGAATATTGCTTAACTGCTGAGACTATACCAAGAGGCAAAGCTATTAATAAAGCTACAATCATTCCTATGGTAGCAAGTCTGAATGTTATAGGAAATCTTTGGAAGATTTCAGCGGAAACAGGTCTTCCTGTTTTATAAGATGTGCCAAAATCTCCCCTAATAATATTTCCCATATATCTAACATAACGAAGAGAAACAGGGTCATTAAGACCATGTTCTTCTCTCCACATGTTAACTGATTCTTCAGATGCCATTTCACCAAGTACTAATCGAGCAGGATCTCCTGGGGAGTAGGATAATATTAAAAATATTATCACGGTGACTCCAAATATTACAGGAATCATCATCCCAAGCCTTTTTAATACATATTTGTACATCTTCTGTCTCCTTAATTATTTACCTTCTACAAAGTGTAAACCGTAAAAATCATGCATACGGATTGGAGAAATTATCATACCGTCAATTTTCTTAGATTTTGCAATATATCCAATTTCTGAACAAGTTGGAACTTGTGCACATTCTTCAGATACGATTTTTGCAATTCCTTGGTAAGCTTCTAATTTTTCTTTTGGATCCATGCTCTTTGAGCCCTTATCTAAAAGTGCATCAATTTTGTCACTCTTGAAACAAGAAGTATTAGATCCGCCAACTCCTATAGTTGCACTACTAAATAGAGGTCTGAAAGTATTATCAGGTTCAGCATTAGCAATCCATCCACTGTATCCTGCTTCGTGTTGAGCTTTTCCTGTCTTGTCATAGTATGCAGATGCTTCTAAAACTTCAATATTTACTGTAATACCAGCTTCTTTACAAGCAGCTTGAATTACTTGAGCAGCTCTTGGTCTTGCATCGCCAAGAGTTGAAATAGTGAAAGTAAATCCATTAGGCATTCCTGCTTCAGCTAATTTTTCTTTAGCTTTTTCAATACTATATTCTCTCTTAACAACATCATCTGTATATCCAATAGCAGCAGGTCCTATACAAGTTTCGCAAGGAGTAGCTTCGCCGTTAAATTGAACTTGAATAATGTCAGGTCTGTTTACACAATAGGCAACAGCTTCTCTTAGAGCCTTGTTGTCAAATGGTGGCTTGCTGCAGTTTAATGCTAAAAATTCAAGAGCAGTTGAATCATATTGTAATACGTCTAATTTATCATCTGCTTTAATGTTTTTAATATCAACATTTGGAACGTCCATTAATAAGTCAATTTCGCCATTTTGAAGAGCAACTGTTCTTCCTGTTTCTTCCGGAATAACTTTCCATTCAAGACCTTCACATTGTGCCTTGTATTTATCGTTCCAATAATCTTCGTTCTTTGTTAAAGACCATTTACTTCCTAATACCCATTCTTTAAATTTGAAAGGTCCTGTTCCTATAGGATTTTCGTCTAAGCTCTTTCCTTCTTTGTCCATAGGTTCTACAGTTTCTTTATCTAAAATTGAACAACCCATGTGAGATAGTGAAGATAAAATTGTTGATGTAGGTTCAGTTAGATGAATAATGAAATTGTAATCATCAAGAACTTCTACATTGTCAATAAGAGCAACTAAGTGTCCTACGTTTCCTGAGCTCTTTTGTCTTTCTAAAGAAAACTTAACGTCTTCTGCAGTTAAAGGATTACCGTTGTGGAATTTAATTCCTTCGTTCAAAGTAAATTTAAGGTCTTTATTTCCGCTTCCTTCAACATATTCAAATGATTTTGCCAAATAAGGTACAAACTCATTTGTATCATTATCCAACTTAACTAAAGTTTCATAAATAGATCTTACAGCTTGAGCTGAAGTTGAATCATTTTCCTTATGAGGGTCTAAAGAAGTTACATCTCCCTTAACTCCTATAACTATAACTCCGTCAGTCTTTCCTTCGTCTTTTCCGCCGTCAGCTTTTTCTTTGTTTCCGCCACAAGCTGTAAGGCTTAAAAGCATAACTAAAGATAAAACAACGCATAATGTCTTCTTAAATTTTTTCATATTATTACCTCTCTATTTTGTCAAAACATAAGCAATAGTAAGTTTTGCCGTATTTATTATAGACTCTATAAAAGTTCTCTCTACACCATGAGATGTATAAACGGTCATTCCAAATGCTGCCGCTTCAATGTCATTACCTGCAGCAAAAGCTGCCATGGAATCAGTACTATATCTGTTAAAAACTTCAACAGAATAGGGTATCTGAATTTTTTCAGCAAGTTCTGCCAATCTCTTGGTTATCCTCCTGCTGTAAGGACCCTTAAAATCCTTTGAGACAATAGAAACATCTCTTTCGGTGCCGCTATGCTCCGGTCCTATAACACCAATATCAAGTGCTATGTACTCATCAATATCTAAAGGTACATAAGAACCGCCGAACCCAAGCTCTTCATAATAGGGAAAAGCAAAAACAGTATCATACTCAGGCTGTAAATTATTTTCAGTTAAATACTTTATAGCACTAAGAGATGCTGCAACTGCACCCTTGTCGTCAATAAATCTGCTTCTAATTCTGCCGTTTTTCATATAATCAAATCTTGGTTCATAGGCAATGACATCTCCATGTCTTATACCTAATTTTTTAACGTCTTCATCAGAATTTACATCTTCATCAAGCAAAAATCTCATGGTATTTTCATCTCTTTGAAGAGTTTTAGCATCTTCAAAAACATGGACAGAATGAGAAACACAAGTTAAATAACCAGTGTATTTTTTGCCATCAAGAGTAATAAGATACATTTTTTCATGCTCTAAGCTCGAAAAGTTATTGCCTCCCAAGCTCTTTACTTTAATGGAGCCGTCCTTTTCAATATGATGAACAACTAAACCTATAGTATCTACGTGAGCGCCTATACAAACAACCCTGGAACTATCTTTACCCTTTAGCCTTACATAGGCTGTCCTTCTGTTGTCATATTCTGGTTTTAAATTAAAATCAGAAAAATATCTTTCAAGTAAAGCTTCACATTCCTCTGTATAACCTACAGGGCTTGGAGTTTCAATAAGCTCTCTCATAGTATTTAATAAATATGACTCATCTATTTTTATATCCATCCAAATCACCTCCTTTTTGTAGATTATTATATTAATAAACTTTCAAGTTTACTATTCTAGGTTAAACAAAATAAGTCATCTTGTCAAGGACATCGCTTTTATAGACATTAGTAAAATCCCTATTTCCCTCGATTTTTGAATTATCATTTTTAAAATAAATTTCACTTTTTAAATAAAAAAATTTATAATATATTATTTATTAAAATCTTTATAAAAAATCACTCCATAAAAAATGGAGTGATTTTAAATAAAAATAAATAATATATTTTTTAACGGTCTATGAAATTTTTATTCTTTTTATTTTTTCCATCATATCCGAAACAAAATCTTGGTCCTTTATAGACTTTAAATTAATTTCTATATTTTCAATAGAACCCTCTAAGGCACTTATTATCTCTTTTCTTGCAAGTTTCACATCAGAAAGAGCAGATTTTACCCCTATTTCCTCTATCCTATCGCAATAGGAGAAAAGTTTTTCAACTTCTAATGCAAAATCATATGGAGCCTTAGCTGCAATTTTATAGCCCTCTTGAATTTTTTCACTTCTATAAATTTTTTCAGCTTCAGTGTCCTTTTTTAACTTAAAAGCCCTTATTACTTGATCAAAACTCTGGGCATCTTTTTTAGGTCCGTGAAACAATTCTTCCTGAATTTCACTTAAATCCTTTAAAATCCCTTGAGCCTCTTCCCTTACCTCCTCATAATTTTTATTGGCAATGGTAATATTTGTAACCATCATCAAAAGAGACACTCCAAAAAGAGCGTTTAAAGCTGCCACTGCACCACCACCAGGTGTTGGGCTTTTTGAGGAAAGTTTTTCTATAAATTCTCTAATACTTAAATCCATCATCTTAAAAAAGTCCACTTATCCTTCCATTTTCATTAATATCCATATCAAGAGCAGCAGGATGCTTTGAAAGACCAGGCATGACCATTATATCTCCCGTTTCACAAACTATAAAACCTGCTCCATTAGAAATCCTTACATCCTTTACTGTAATCTCAAAATTTTCCGGTGCATTTAAAAGCTTAGGGTCATCTGAAAAAGAATATTGAGTCTTAGCCATACAAATAGGATATTTGTCCAAATTGTGATCTTTTAAATACTTTATCTCTTTTTTCGCCTTGGCAGTATAATTTACACCCCTTGCCCTGTAAATTTCCTCGGCAATCTTTTGAATTTTTTCTTCAATTTCCAAATTCACATCATAAAGAGGACTATAATGGGACTCTTCCCTTTCCAAAGTTTCCTTTACGAGAATAGCCAAATCTTCAGCTCCCTTGCCGCCTTCCATAAAGCCTGTGGTCTTTCTTGCCTCTATTCCTTCTTCTTTACACAAATTTATTAATTCATTGATTTCTTCCTCAGTATCACCTTCAAAAACATTTATAGCACAAATAAGAGGTACCTTAAATTTAAGCATATTTTCCATATGCCTTTTAGCGTTCTTAAAGCCCTCTCTAAGAGCCTCAATGTTTTTCTCGGACAATTTGTCCTTTTGAATGTTTCCATGCATCTTAAGGGCCCTTAGGGTGATTACAAGGACACTAAGATCAGGATGAAGATCCCCTATCCTACATTTTATGTCCATAAATTTTTCTCCACCTAAATCAGCTCCAAAACCTGCCTCAGTTACAAGATAATCATTTAAACTAAGTCCAAGTTTTGTCGCCCTTATGGAATTACAACCATGGGCAATATTTGCAAAAGGTCCCCCGTGAATTATTGCAGGATTATTTTCAAGAGTCTGAACTAAATTAGGCTTTATAGCATCCTTTAAAAGAACAGTCATAGCCCCTTGAGCTCCTAAATCCTTAACATAAAGAGGACTTCCGTCTTTTTTCTTTGCAAATATTATTTCTCCCAATCTTTTTTTCAAATCAGCTAAATCTTTGCTTAGACAAAAAATCGCCATTACTTCACTGGCAACAGTAATCATAAAGTGGTCTTCTCTGGGATAACCCATATTTTTACCGCCAAGGCCCACAACCACATTTCTTAAAGTCCTGTCATTAATATCCAAAACCCTTCTTACAAAAATCTCCCTCTCATCAATTTCAAGGTCATTACCCTTTTCAATATGATTATCCACAAGAGCACAGAGCAAATTATTGGCAGCAGTTATAGCATGAAGATCTCCTGTAAAATGTAAATTTATTTCTTCCATAGGAAGAACCTGAGAATATCCTCCTCCAGCAGCTCCACCCTTTATACCAAAAACCGGCCCCAAGGAAGGCTCCCTTAAAGCACAGGTTGTTTTAAGACCAATCCTGTTCATGCCTTCAGTAAGACCTATAGTAACAGTAGACTTTCCTTCCCCTGCAGGAGTGGGAGTAATTGCAGTTACTAAAATTAATTTACCTTTCTTATTATTTTCAACCTTTTTATAAAATTCTTCCTTTATTTTTCCCTTATAATTGCCATAGGGTTCTATGTATTCCTTGCTTATGCCAAGTTTTTTACCAATTTCGTAAATATCCATAAGCTTAGCATCTCTTGCTATTTCAATGTCACTTTTCATCTTAATCCCCCTTTTATTAAAGCATCTATACAAGTAATTTTATCATAAAAAACACCCTAAAATTCCTTCTTTGCTTTTTATTAGAAAAAGAAAAATATAAATAAAATCCCAGCCAAGCAATTGTGCTATACTTGTAATATAAAAATAAAAGATGGAGGAAATATGTTTACACCTGTAATCTTGGGAACCGATGCCAATGCCTACGGAGTCGCCCGTTCCTTTCATAAGGAATATGGTAAAAAATCCTACTGTTTCGGCATAAAACCCTTAATATATACAAGAAATTCAAAAATCATAGAAGTAAAAACAAACCCAGACTTTGAAAAAGAAGAAGTCTTTTTAAAAACTTTAATAGACTTTGCCAAAACAAGGCAAGGAGAAAAACTTATTTTAATCTCCTGTTCTGACGGCTACACCTCTTTAATCACAAAAAATAATCAAATATTAAAAGACTATTATGAATTTAACTATGTAACCTTGGACCAACAAAAGCTTCTTGAAAATAAAAAAGATTTTTATGAAATTTGCCAAAAAGAAAATTTGCCCTATCCAAAAACATACCTTATAGATAAAAAAATGTATGACAATGGAGAGGTTGAAATCCCATTTTCCTATCCAATTGCTCTAAAAGCCAATGACTCCATAGAATTTGTTCACCTACACTTTGAAGGCAAAAAAAAGGCCTATAAAATTCACGACAAAGAAGAACTTAACATGGAGCTTAAAAGAATCTATAAAGCAGGCTATAAAGGACTTATGATTGCCCAAGAATTTATAGAAGGTGGCCCCGAAAAAATGGCAGTCTTAAACGCCTATGTAAATAAAAAAGGAAAGGTTAAAATGATGTGCCTGGGCAGGTGTCTATTAGACGCAGTCCTTCCACAAGAAATTGGAAACTATGACTTTTTATATACAGACAGTGACAAGGACCTATATAAGACCTATGAAAAATTTTTAGAATCCATAAATTATCATGGTTTTGCAAACTTTGACTTAAAATATGACGATAGATCAAAAACTTATAAAGTCTTTGAAATCAACATAAGACAAGGCAGGTCCTCCTATTATATGACCGCAGGAGGCTGCAACTTTGTAAAATTTTTAGTAGATGATTTGGTTTTTAATAAAGATTTAGAAACCTATTACCACGAAGGATGTCAAAAAGCCTGGCTTTATGTAGACCCCCTTGTAGCAAAAAAATATGTAGCAGAAGACAAAAAAGAATTGGTAAAATCCCTCTTGAAAAAAGGATATGAATTTACCCAGTGGTATGAAAAAGACAAAAATTTAAAAAGATTCCTATCCTATATGCGAGCAAGGCTTTCCAGCATAAAAACCTATATAAAATATAAAAAATAGAAAACAAAAAAATCCATTGGCAAAACCAGTGGATTTTTTATTATAAATTTAAATGTAAAATTTCAATTGAAAACAAAACCAACGTAGGGTAAATTTATGCGAACAAGATTAATAAAAGTAAATCTTTACAAGCGAATGTAGGTCTCATGCAACTATTTGCCCAAATCTTTGATTTGGCTGCAAATATCTGCTATTGGTCCGGTCGCCGTTAGGCGAATTATTTGGAAATAAAATAAAAAAATGAAAAAGAATAAATACAGATTTAATCTCCACAGGAACAATAGGAAAGAAAAGCGTAAGCTTTTCCACCTTTAAAAAGCGTTTCGAGGGG
>CAMQDG010000046.1 GCA_946999425.1 uncultured Peptoniphilus sp. | reverse complement strand
TTCCTCTGCGCCGGAGTTTGTTCTTGTTAAAACTAAAATATCTTTTTCTTTTATATTTTGATTTTCAACTAAATAATTTATAAAAAATCCTACACTTGCAAATAAAGAATCCTTATTACTTTTAAAAACTCTATTTTTAAATAATTTTTCTAAATCTATATCTTCTATACTTTTTTGAGCTTTAAAATCTTCGAGCTCTTTTAAACTATCTTTTATAAAGCTTTCTCCCTTTATCAAAAAATTTATAAATAAATTTGAAAAATAATCATTTTTCTCTTCATCATAAATTTTATTTAAAAATAATTTTAAATCTTGGTCTGCAATTAGATTTAATAAAAATTCCAAATCGAAATCAAGGACTGGATAATAAATTCCCATTAAATCTGAACTTTTTCCATTGGTTAAGATATTATTTAATTTTAAATTATAAGGCCCAGTTAGAGTTTCAAAGTCATTTTTATAAATATCAAATATTTCAGATGCCAACTCATCATCAAATCTAAAAGATTTATCCAAAACAATAAATTTACTATTTTCTTGATTTTCAAAAATATCTTTTACTTTTTCATAATTGTTTAAATCTGCCCCTCTAAATCTATATATTGATTGTTTAGGGTCTCCTACTAAAAATATGGTATGGTCTTTTAAAGTAAACTCAGAAAAATTTTTATTTTTTAAATTTCCTTCATCTTTTGAACAAAAGGCAAGAATAAATTTTGTCTGTATAGGATCTGTATCCTGAAACTCATCTACAAAAAAATACTTATATTTGTTTTGTAAATACAGCCTCGACTCATTGTCCTCAATTATTTTTAATGCCAAACGCACCAAATCGTCATTAGACAATGTTTTATAATCTCCTGATATAAACTCATCAATAAATTTACTAAAGCCCTCAGAAGCACCTATAAAGCCTCCATATAGATTGTTTAAATAAAGCTTTATTTTCTCATCCAGTTCATATCGAATTGTACCTTGGATTATTATAGAGTCCTTAACTTTATTTTTTATTTCATCACTTGCTTTATATCTAACCTTTGTAAAAGGACTTTCCATTATTTTTTCATTTTTTAAAAAAGTCCAAAAATCAAAAAGACTTTTTAAAAAATTTCCGTAAGAATTATTGTTTTTATAAAGATTTAATTCTTGCAAATTTTTAAGAAAATCACTCCTGTAAACACTTGTATCAACTTTTAAATCTTCTATAAATTTATTTATTTTATCTATAATTTCATAAGAATCTTTTAAAAGTTCTTCTATAAAATAAATTTTAGTATTATCGTCAAAATAATTTGGAAATTCAGTGTTTTGATTTAATATAAATTTTGAAATTTGACCCAATATTATTTTTTTATTTTCTGCCTTTTCAAATATTTTCAGTTGACTTTCCTTTATATAGGTTTTAAGATCTCTTTCTATAAATTTTTTATAAATACTAAGTAAATATGAATCATAATCCTCATCTTCTTTTACGTTAAAATTAAGACCTAAATTTGCATAAAAAGGCATTTCTTGAATTAATTTATTTGCAAAGGAATGTATTGTAGAAATATTTATTTTATTAAAATTTTCTATCGCATATTTAATATTTTCATTGGGATTTAGTTTCTCTAAAAGTTTACTTTGAATTCTCGATCTAAGTTCTTGAGCAGCCTTATTGGTAAAAGTTATGGCCACAATTTCTTGAGGTTTAAAAATGCCCTTTTCAATTAAATTTGTCATTCTTTCAACTAATAAGTAAGTTTTTCCCGCGCCAGCTCCTGATTCAACTAAAAAGTTTTTATTAAATTCCTTTATTAAATTTTCTCTTTTAAGATTTTCGATTTCTAATAATTTATTCATTTCCATTAAAGCACCAAATAATTTTCACTAAAACTTATTGCCTTTTCTATTTCCGACTTGTCTTTTTTTAGATTCTCATATTTTCCTGATAAGCCAGCCATTTTTTCTGGTTTGACAAAACCATATTCATTTATGAAATCAAAAAGCAATTCTAAGTTTTTTTCTGTTTCTTCAAACTCTCCACAGGGCTCATATATTTCTCTGTTTTTTATAAAATGATACTGACATATAATATCTTTTGAAAAAAACTTTTCTAAGACTTTTTTATATATAAAGTCCTGTATAAGTCTGTTTTTATTGTCCATATCTTTTATTAGTTTGCTGTTACCTGTTTTATAATCTATTAAAACCATTTGATTATCTAATAAATCCAATCTGTCAATAGATCCTTTAACCTTAATCTTATATTTTCCAATTTCTATTGTAACTGGATCTTTACATAAAGAATCTTTTTGCCCGAACCCAAAGCTATATTCTGTTTTATAAAATTTTTCATTTGGATTTTTTTCTATAAAATCTATTAAATAATTTTTAATCATATCTCTTAAATTATTTTTATAATTTTCAAAGGGTTTTTCCAATCTTTGAGGATATTTTTTTAAATACGGCTCTATGTTTCTATTTAAAATATTTTCCACTTGTTCAAGAGCAAAGATTGACCCTTTTTCATTAATTTTATCCACAATATTTTTTAAGCTTTCATGAACTATTGAGCCTGTTATATAAAATGGGAAAATTAAATCTTCATCAAAAATTTCTTCTTCGTCATCATCTAAATTTAAAATAAATTTATTATAAAAACATTTCGGGCTTAAATTTAATACATTTAAAGATGTAGCTGAAAACACAAAATTTTTTAATATTTCTTGAAAATTATTTTCTTTTAATTTCTGAAATTTTTCTTCTAAAGAATCAAAACTGTAATAATTTTTTTCTATTTCCGGTAAATTTAAATTTTGTAAAAAAACAGACTCTGTATATTTTTCATTTTTTTCATCTACTTGAGGATAAGAGAAATAAATTTTTTCTCCTAAGCTGAAAAAGTTATTAATTTTGTATTTTGCCAAATTATATTTTGCTGAATTTAAATTTTCCTTGGTTGTAATTTTTTCTGAAATTTTTTCTAATTCTGAATCTCTAATAACTGGTGATTCTCCTATTGTTGTTGGAAAAAATTCACTAGCCATTCCCAGAATAAAGATGTATTTTCTCGTCAAAATTCTTTCATCATAAATATTTGAAACTCTTATAAATGATTCAGTAGAATTAGAAATATTCAAATTCTCAACTTGAAATTTTAAAAATTCTAAAACTTCATAAAAATATAAGTCCTTTTCTTTAGAAAAGTTTGAAATGCTTTTTATTAAGTCTACAATTTCTTCTCTAAGGTTTAAATATTTTTCCGAAAAAGTTAACAAGTTATTTAAAAAATCCCTAAAATTTATTTTTTCATCTCTTTTATCAGGAAGCATCTTTACAAGATCTTTTGAAAAGTCACTTAAATTTAAATAGTTACTTTTATCTCCTATAAAATCTATACTTACATCTTCATAAATTTTACAAATATTTTTTATTTTTTTATAAAATTTAGGAGAAAAATTACTATCTATAAAAGAAAATACATTTTCAAGAATTTCAACAAATTCTACTTCTCTTTCATTATTGAACTTTATTGGAAGATTTGTAAATAAAAATGATTTTAATATTTCTATGTAGGATGCATCAGTATAAACAATTTCTATATCTTGAGGGTTTATTTTTTCTTTTATAATTATTTCCAAAAGATTTAAAACTTCATCTCTTTGAGAAAAGCACTTATAAGCCTTGGCTTTTTCCTTGTTAAAATCGTATTTATCAAGTTCAATTATCTTTACATTTAATAAATCAAGAAGCTTTTCCTCATAGTATCTTAAATTCGTATTTTCTATAATGGCTCTTTCTATTTGATCATCTTTAAAATTTAAAGCAAGTTTAATAGAGTCTCCATAATCTATTCCCTTATGCTTTTCATTATAAAGCTTAAAAATTTTTAAAAAATCTTTCAGCCTGCTGTTATTAAAGGCTTCTTCTTTATAGTTTGTAAGTTTTAATTCCTGAATTAAATTATAAAATTCTTGTGCAAGACTTAAAGAAATTTGACTTTCTTTATAAAATTCAAGTTCTGCATTTTTTAATAAATCATAAATAAAAAAGACCGATTCAATTTCATTTGAATACCTTTCACCTGATTTAATTATTTCTTCTATGGATAGTTCTTTCACCAATTTTTTTACATCTGTTGGGCTTGCTAAAAAACTTCCTCCATTTTTTATTGTAAATTCTTCAATTATTGAATCTGCAAAAACTGAAGTATCTCCAATTAATTGTTTTTTATTTTTTGTTTTTAAAAATTCATTTAATTTCATTGTCTATTTTTCCTAATGGGTTATTTTCAACGGTTGTTTTTATTTGTTCATCACATACATGGGTATAAATTTGGGTTGTTGTTACAGAAACGTGCCCGAGAACTTCTTGCAAAGACCTTAAATCCGCATTTCCATATCTATACATAAGAGTTGCGGCTGTATGTCTTAATTTGTGGACTGTATATTTATTAGGATCAAGTCCCGCTTCCAAAATATGTTTTTCAATCATATTTTGAATTCCCCTATTTCCAATTCTCTTATTCAACCTACTTAAAAAAAGTGCCTTATCTTTAACATTTGGTCTTAACTTTATATAATCATTCAAGGCTTTTATGCAGGCATCATTTAAGTAAACAGTCCTTTCTTTTTTACCTTTTCCCATGATTTTTAAACTATTATCATCTCTTATATCTTCTAAATTTATAGAAGAAAGCTCAGATAATCTCATTCCACAATTTAAAAATAAAGTAGCTATTGCATAATCTCTATTTTTAAAAAATTCAGGCTCATTACTAAGCTTAATTGTATTTAAAAACTTTATTGCTTCATCTAAGGTTAAGGCTATGGGCAAGGTTTTTTCCAATTTAGGCATATCTATATCTTCTATGGGATTATGATCTATTACATTTATTTTAACTGAAAGATAATTAAAAAAAGTTCTTATTGCAGATAATTTTCTATATTTAGTTCTGTTTGAGTTGTCACGTTTTTTTTCAAGATATGCGTTAAAAGCATACAAATCTGTCTTTTTTATACTTTCTAAAAATTTTTCATCTATATCATCAATATCTATAGAGTCAAAGTTTTCTTCATTGTCTAAACCTCTTCTTATTTTCATAAATCTTAAAAAAGTTCTGATATCATAATAATATCCTTCCATGGTTTTTTGCGACAATGATCTTGTGGATCCAAGATATCCTATAAAATCATCTAATAATGTGGAAATCATATCTGCTCCTATTAAAAAAACCTGCCATTGGCAGGTTTAGATATTATTTTGCATATTCAACTGCTCTTGTTTCTCTTATGACATTAACTTTTATTTGTCCAGGAAAATCAAGTTCAGCTTCAACTTGTTTTGCTATATTTCTTGCAGTAACAATAATTTCGGATTCAGAAATCATCTCTGGTTTAACAATTATCCTAATTTCTCTTCCAGCTTGAACAGCATATGATTTTTCAATACCTTCATATTCATTTGCTATTTCTTCAAGCTTTTCAAGACGTTTTATATAAGATTCAACTGTTTCTCTTCTTGCACCTGGTCTTGCTGCTGATATTGCATCTGCTGCTTGAACTATAACAGCTTCCAATGTACTTGGTTCAACATCATTATGATGAGCTTCAATAGTATGGACTACAGATTCAGGTTCTTTATACCTTCTTGCAAGGTCAACCCCCAAGTCAACATGGGGACCTTCAACTTCATGGTCTATACTTTTACCAAGATCGTGAAGTAAACCGCCACGTTTAGCAATTTTCACGTCTGCTCCAAGTTCAGAAGCAATTATTCCGGCTATCTGTGCAACTTCAACTGAATGCTTTAATACATTTTGCCCATAACTTGTTCTATACTTTAGTCTTCCTAAATATTTTATAAGTTCAGGGTGCAGTCCATGTACTCCTGCATCGTATGCTGCTTGTTCTCCGGATTCCTTAATTGTTACTTCAATTTCTTTCTTAGCACGTTCTACTGTCTCTTCAATTCTAGTTGGGTGAATTCTTCCATCTGAGACGAGCTTTTCAATTGCAATTCTTGCAACTTCTCTTCTAATAGGATCAAAGCAAGACAAAACTACAGCTTCCGGCGTATCATCAATAATTAAATCAACTCCTGTTAATGATTCTATAGCTCTTATATTTCTTCCTTCTCTACCGATTATTCTACCTTTCATTTCATCATTTGGCAAAGAAACAACTGAAACAGTGTTCTCTGCAACAGTATCTGCTGCACATCTTTGTATAGCTTGTACTATAATATCTCGTGCATATTTTTGAGATTCATCTTTAATTCTAAGTTCATTTTCTCTAATAATTTGTGCGGATTCATGAACTACATCTTTTTCGAGTTCTGAAAGTAAGATTCTCTTACCCTCTTCAACACTTAGTCCTGAAACTCTTTGAAGTTCCAAATTTCTTTTTTCAATTAAACTTTCCGCTTCTTCGTTTTTAGCTTTAGCTTCTTCAAGTTTACGATTAAGTTTTTCTTCCTTCTTTTCAAGTGAATTAGATTTCTTTTCAATAGATTCTTCTCTTGCCAATACTCTTGTTTCTAATTGTGAAAGTTCTGCTCGTCTAAGCTTATTTTCGGATTCCACTTCTGCTCTCATTTTGTGAATTTCTTCTTTTGCTTCAACTAAAAGTTCTTTTTTCTTTGATTCGGCAGTATGCTCGGCATCAATTACGATTTTATTTGCAATTTCTTCAGCTTTTCCTACTTTATTTTCAGCAATATACTTTCTTACAAAGTAGCCTAATCCCAAAGAAATAATAGCACTTAAAAGAATTTTTATTATTTCCGGCAATAGCTTAGCACCTCCATATTAAGTTTTCAAGTTTCTAAAACTTCTACTAAATATTGTATACGTTTAAGAAAAATAAGTCAAGAATATGACTATTAGTACAAAAAAGAGGAGCCTTAGCTCCTCTTAATTTTAATTATTTCTTTCATATGGTTTTCCATCGGCACTTGGTGCCTTTACACTTTTAACAAAAGCTACTAAAACTATAAGGGTTATAATGTAGGGTAACATTGCAAGTAAATTTGAATCTACCTTAAAGCCTTTTGAACCTAAAAATACCGTAAAACCTTGGGCTGCTCCGAATAATAAGCAAGCAAGCATTGCTCCTTGAGGTCTCCATCCACCAAATATCATAGCTGCAAGAGCTATAAATCCTTGACCTGCAATAAGTGTATCTCTATAGTTTGATACTATTGCAAGAGACATTGATGCTCCCCCTAAACCTGCCAAAAATCCTGAAGCTAATACGCAAATATATTTTATTTTATAGGCATTTACTCCTAATGATTCTGCCGCCCTGGGATGCTCTCCTACCGCTCTTATTCTAAGTCCCAATTTTGTTTTGTATAGAATAAACCAAGTTATAAAAACCAGGGCAAAAGCAATATAAACAATAATATATTGGTTAAAAATAATTGACATGGATTTTGTAAAATCATTTTTAGGCAAACTTTTAAAAAGGCTACCAAATACTTTTGGCAATTTATTCTCAAAAGGAATTGGCTTTGTTAAAGCAGCTCCTTCAAAAAATCTCCTTGACAAAAACAAGGACATTCCAGGTCCTATTAAGTTAATTGCTATACCAGATACAACATGGTCTGCTGCGAAATGTATGGTTGCTATGGCATGAAGTAATGATAATAATAAACCTGCAATTCCTCCACATAAAAATGCAATCCATGGATTTCTTAAATAATATCCAATTGTAGCTCCTATTAAGGCTCCTATGGTCATCATACCTTCAAGTCCTATATTTACTACACCTGAATTTTCGCTTAAAACTCCTCCAAGTGCAGCATATATTAATGGAGCTGAATAAAGAAGAGTAATACTTATAATATTGGCTATATCTATCATTTTTTTATCTCCTCTCCAGCTAATTTTTCACTTTTATTTCTTTTGAAAAATTTTCCTATCATTTCAAGTAATTTTGGCATAGATATAAATAAAACTATTACACCTATTAAAATATTTATTACTTCTGAAGGGGTGTCCAAAGCACTTGTTAATTTTCCCCCTCCATATTGAAGGCCTGCAAAGAGTAAACCAGCCGGAATACATGCTAAAGGATTATTGCTTGCAATTAAAGAAACTGCCATTCCGTCAAATCCATATCCTTGTTGTGCTGCCATTAATGAAATATTAAAAGAAACACCTAAAACAGTTATTGCACCCGCCAAACCTGATATTGCTCCTGAAATAATCATAGATGTTGCCATATTTCTTCTTACATTTATTCCACCATATTCAGCAGCATAAGGATTAAATCCTACAGCCTTTAACTGATAACCTAAGGTTGTTCTGTTTAAAACATACCAAATAATAATTGCAACAATTATAGCAATTAAAATTCCCCAATTTAATGGAGGTCTTAAAAATTGCTTAAGTCCAGGGTTATTGCTTAAAAATTTTATTCCAGCTTCACTTGCCTTCCATTTGCCTAAAATTGTTATTTTTGCAGAATCTAAAATGGAATAAGATAAATCACTTTGAGGTTTTCTCAAAAAAGGAAAACTTAAAATATAATTTGAAAAATAAAAAGCTATCCAATTTAACATTATTGAGGAAATAACCTCATTTACATTAAATCTTGCTTTAAGTATTCCAACTAAGCCTCCCCAAATTGCCCCGAATACAAAACCTACAATTAGGCAGAATATTGGATGTATAATGGGTGGTAACTTAACTAAATAGCCAGCTAAAATAGCCCCTATTGAACCTATTATATATTGACCTTCCGCCCCTATATTAAATAAGCCAGTTCTAAAAGCAAAAGCTACTGATATTCCTGTTAGAATTATGGGAACAGCCTTTATTATTGTCCAAGAAATATACTGAGGTTTACCTATTGCTCCAAGAATTACTACTTTATAAGCTTCCATTGGATTTGTGCCGTTTATAAGTAAAATAATTGCTCCAAAAATAAAACCTAGTACTATTGAAACGATAGTGTAAAATATTTTAGTTCTTGCTTTCATCTTGCCCTCCACCAGCCATTAAAAGACCTATTTGTTTTTCGTCAACGGTTCCGGCTTTAAAAGTATTAACTATTTTTCCACCATATATTACGGCAATTCTGTCTGATAAACTCATAATTTCATCTAATTCAAAGGAAATCAAAAGAACAGCCTTTCCTGCATCTCTTTGGGCTACTAAATATTTGTGAACATATTCAATAGCACCTACATCAAGACCTCTTGTAGGTTGAGCTGCTATTAAAACCTTAGGATTATTTGAAATTTCCCTTGCTATAATAACTTTTTGTTGATTTCCACCAGATAAAGAACCAGCTAAATAATGTGGGTCTCTTGGTCTTATATCAAATTTTTCAACAAGATCATTAGCGTGTTCATATATATTTTTTCTATTAAAAATTCCATTTTTTGAAAATTCTTTTTCAGCAAAATCTTCTAAAATCAAATTATCAGAAACACTAAATTCTAAAACCAATCCACGCCTTTGTCTGTCTTCAGGAATATTGTAGATTCCAGCTTCTTGTATTTGTTTTGGTGTATGATTTGTTATATTTTTACCTTCAATTAAAACCTTTCCAGATTCAATCTTTCTAAGACCTGTTAAAGCCTCTAAAAGTTCGCTTTGACCATTTCCATCTATCCCAGCAATTCCCAATATTTCTCCCTGAAATAAATTTAAACTTAGTCCCTTTAATTTTTCAATATTTCTTGAACTTTTCACAACAAGATTGTCAACATTAAGTATTAAATCTCCTGGCTCCATTTCTTTTTTATCAACAGTTAATAAAACTTGTCTACCAACCATCATATCCGCTAATTCTTCTTCAGAAACTTCATTTACATTTACAGTTTCTATTTTTTTGCCCCTTCTTATAATAGTGCATCTGTCAGCCATAGCTTTTATTTCTTTTAATTTATGAGTTATAAGTATAATTGTTTTACCCTGTTTTGAAAGTTCTTTAATAATATCTATAAATTCTTCTATTTCTTGAGGAGTTAAAACAGCAGTTGGTTCATCAAAAATTAAAATATCAGCTCCCCTATAAAGAGCTTTTAATATTTCAACCCTTTGTTGCATTCCTACACTAATATTTTCAATTTTTTCATCGGGATTTATAAATAATCCATATTTATTTGATATATCTATAACTTGTTTTTTTGCAGTTTTAAAATCTAATTTAATTCCCTTTGTAGGTTCATTTCCCAACACAATATTTTCAACAACAGTAAAAGGTTCAACTAACATGAAATGTTGGTGGACCATGCCGAGTCCGATGTTTATTGCATCATTAGGATTTTTTATTTCTGCTTTTTTCCCATTTATAAAAATTTCTCCTGATGTCGCTGTATACATTCCATATAAAATGTTCATTAAAGTGGATTTTCCTGCACCATTTTCTCCAAGAAGTGCATGAATTTCACCTTTTTTTATTTCTAAATTAATATTGGAATTTGCTGTAAAATTTCCAAATTTTTTTGTTATATTTCTCATTTCAACCGCTAAGCAGTTAGAATCATTCAAAGGATTCGCCCCCTTTCTTTTATATTATAACCTATGAAAACTTATAATTATACAAAAAAATACCCCTGCATAAGCAAGGGTATTTTTATAAAATTACTTTGCAGAATATTCTTTATAAGTTTCTTCATTATAAGGAACAGTAATTTCGCCTGAAATTATTTTTTCTTCAATAGCTTTTGTTTTTTCTATTAATTCTGCTGGTACGTGTTTATCTGAACTTGGAGCAATACCAACAGCTCCGCCATCAGCTAAACCAAGATTAATAGTTGTTCCGCCTGGGAATTCTTTTCCTTCAGCTAAATCTTTAATTATATTATAAACTGCAACATTTGCATTTTTCATGGCAGAAGTTAATACATTGTCAGGAGCTGCATCAATTTGATCTCTATCAACGCCTATTGCCCATTTTCCTTCTCCCATTTCCTTTGCTGCTTCAATAACTCCATCTCCTGTTCCACCAGCTGCATGGAATACTATATCAGCACCATTTTGGAACATAGTAGTTGCAATTGCTTTTCCCTTTTGTGAGTCTGCAAAACTTGCTGCATATTGAACCATAACATCGATTTTTTTGCCAAGTTCTTTTGCTGCATAATCAACGCCTGCTCTGAAACCATAATCAAATCCCCAGATTATATTGCTTTCAACTCCACCAACAAAACCAACTTTGTCAGTTTTTGTAGTATGTCCTGCAATGTAACCAACTAAGAAAGATGGTTCTTGAGCTCTAAACATTATACCTACAAGGTTAGATGGTGCTTCAATTTTATTTCCATCTCCATCAACAGTTGGATCAACGTCAACTATTACAAATTTAACATCAGGATTTGCTTTAGCTTCTTCAATTATTGTGTCTCCCATTTTATAACCTGCTCCAACGATTATATCTTTTCCATCGTCTAACATAGTTTCAAAATTAGGTTTATAATCATTAGAATCTTTCGATTCAGAGTATGATACATCTATTCCCAAATCTTCTTTAGCTTTATCAAGACCTTCTTTAACTCCTTGATTAAATGATTGGTCATTAATTCCACCTTCGTCAGTTACAAATCCTACTTTTAAATCTGATTTTGTTGCTTCAGCTTCTTGTTTATTACCATTTTTGTTCTTATCATTACCTTCTTTAGGTGCGGAATTTCCACAACCTACAAGTGCCATTGCAAAAACTAATAATAAAGCAATAAGTGATCTTTTTTTCATTGTTACCTCCTTTGTAAGAACAAACTATTTCTTACTTATAAACAAATTATATTATAGACAATAGC
>CAMQDG010000045.1 GCA_946999425.1 uncultured Peptoniphilus sp. | reverse complement strand
GTTGAATTTAAATGACCTATATGGATCCTTTGGTCCTTTTGAGCCTTTCTCATTTTCTTATTATATTTTCTTGCAAAAAATATCATAATAGGAATCATAAGATAAATTAAAAAGGTCATTTTATAATTTATATTTATTAAAATTATAAAAGAAATTAAAATTTTTATAGATCCTATAAAATATTCTTCGGGACAATGGTGGGCAAATTCAGTTATGTCAAATAAATCGTTAGTGATTCTTGACATTATAACTCCAACTTTTGTTTCATTGTAAAAAGAATATGAAAGAGTTTGAAGATGAGAGTAAAGGTCTTTTCTCATATCAGTTTCAATTTTTGCCCCCATAATATGGCCTATACTTGTCATGTAATATTGGGCAATTATTTCTACAATTTTTATAATTAAATAAAAAAGTCCCAAGTTTAAAACAAAATTTATTGTAAGACCTTCAAAATTATAAAGACCTGTATTAGATAGCTTTCTTAGAATAAGAGGAAGGATCATTTCACTTGTCGTTGTAAGTCCAGCGCAAAAAAGATCTAAAAGTAAAATCTTTTTATATTTTTTAAAATATTTTAAAACTCTTTTTATTAAATTTATATTATGCAAATTATCACCTCTATTTTTATAAAATAAAAAGGAGTTAATGCAATTACTTGTATTTTCCCCTTTTAAAATCAAATAAAATTTTTAAAATTAAATTTTAAAATTATTTTCTAATATCATTATAAGAATCATCATTTTCAAGTTTTTTCTTAGCGTAGGAACAGGTTGCAGAAACCTTAAAGTTATTTTTCCTTGCATAATTTATAACTTCGTCAAATAATTTTCCTGCAATTCCCTTACCTTCTAACTCCGGTTTTACTAAAGTATGATCAATATTTAAAGTATCACCATCTTTTACAAAGTGAATAAGGGCACTGTAATCATTTTTTGAATTTCCAAGATAGATAGAATCTCCGTCAAACTTAAAGTCCATCTTATTAGAATCTTCAGATTTTCTTGAGCTTTTTTGTATTTCAAGAGTTTCATCTAAAAATTTCATATGTTCCCTCATTTTTTCCTGAGCAAGTTCAGGGTCCTTATTTTTTATAGCTTCATAAATTTTAAGATGTTGTTTTTTTACAGCTTCAAATCTTAAAGGGTCATACAAAAGTTTTACTCTGAAATTATGATTATTATGTTCAAAAAGCATTATAGATGAATCAAAACTATTTTCAATAAGTTCATTGTGAGTCATTTGAGCAAGAAGCTTATGAAGTTTTAAATCAAGATACTTAAAATTTTCGTAGGATTCCTCATCTTGCATTTTATCGATTATAGACTTTAATTCCTTTAATTGATCTTCACTTCTGTAAATAGCTGCAAGAGATGCAGTATTTAATTCATACATGGTGCGAAATTCCATAATTTGTCTTATGGGTATCTTATTTAAATCACTTATCATTGAAAGAGGAGAATAAAGTCCTTGTGAAAAATCTCCCTTTACAAATGTTCCCCCACCATGTCTTGTAAGAAGAAGACCAGAATTTTCAAGACTTCGTACAGCTTCTCTTATTGTTGAACGACTTACTTCATATTTTTCAGATAAACTTCTTTCAGAAGGAATTTTGTCTCCAACTTTATAAGATGAATTTAAAATATCGTTTTTTATATATTCGGCAATAACTTCATAGCCTGGTTTTGCATTTTTCACAAATTTCACCTCAATTTAATTATAGAGTTTATCAAGTGTATATGCAATATGTTATAATAGATGCTGAGGTAAATATGAAAACATCAATTATATTAATGATAGTAACGGTATTTTCAAAAATATTCGGTTTACTTAGAGAACAAACTTTAGCAAGCCTTTTTGGTACAGGAATTATTTCAGATGTATTTTTAATAGGCTTTCAAATCCCCATGGCTTTTACAAATGTAATTTCGGGAGCTACTGCAAATGGTTATATTCCCATTTATAATCAAGCTTTAAAAGAAAAAGATTTAGACAAGGCAGAAGAATTTACTTCAAATTTTTCAAATATATTATTTGTTTTTACTTTTTTAATATCAATTTTGCTTTTAATTTTTTCTCCCCAACTAATAGATGCTATGGCACCAGGATTTGAAGGCGAAAAAAGACAACTTGCGATTTTTATAACTAAAATGGGTCTTATGAGTATATCTATAACATCTTCAGCTTCTATTTTTAAGGCTTATTTGCAAATTAAAAAAAGATTTATTGTAAGTGTTTTACATTCCATTATTATGAATTTTATTTTAATGGCAAGTATGTACTTTGCCTATAAACAAGGAAAAAATTATCTTGCTTATGGAATGTTTTTAAGTTTTGTCCTTCAATATATTATTTTTATTCCCTATATTCGTAAGGAAGGTTACAGACATAAATTTGTTTTTGATCTTAAAGATGATTACCTAAAACAAATGCTTAAAATAATAATTCCCATACTTATTTCAACCTCAGTTATAGAGTTGAATTTTATTATTTCAAAGGCCCTTGCATCAAATGTGGAAGCTGGAGGAGTTTCGATTTTAAACTACGCATACAAGCTTCAAAGTTTTGTAAGCGGTATAGTAATCACATCTATTGTGACTGCAGTTTATCCTACAATGGCAAAGTTCGGAAGTTCAAAAGATATGGAGGGACTTAAAAAAAGCAGTGAAAAGGCTTTAAGTTTCGTTTTATTTTTAGTAATTCCTGCAACTATAGGACTTTATTTATATGCTGAGCCTATTGTAAAAATTTTATTTTTAAGGGGAGAGTTTACTGAACTTGATGCAATGAAAACCATGAGAGTTTTAATGTTTTATGCTATTGGTCTTTTAGGCATTGGAGTAAGGGAAATTATTTCAAGGGTTTTTTATACAATAAATGATACTAAAACACCCGTTATTAATTCAGTAATAATGGTTGGATTAAATATTGTTTTAAGCCTTATTTTAGTAAAAAAATATGATATTGACGGTCTTGCCCTTGCAACTTCTCTTTCTTTTATAGTGGGAGCTATATTAATCTTTATAAGTTTAAGAAAAAAAATCGGAAGTCTTTTAGAAAGGGGAACTTATAAAAATTTATTTAAAATTTTAATTGCAAGTTTTACCATGGCAGGGATTTCGTTTTTAATACACTTAAGCCTTTTAGGCAAGATTTCTTATAAGATCAACTTTTTAATAAGTCTTTTAATTGCAGGTTTTGTATATTTTATTATGATTTGGATTTTAAAAGTCAATGAACTTAAAGAACTTTTAAATTTTAGAAAAAATAAATAGTTTAACAAACAGACATTTTTAATTTTAAATAAATTAATTTGTCTGTTTTTTTATTTGGTAAAGCCTTTATCCAAAGGGATAAAAACTCCCACAAAGCTTGAAATTTAGGGAAAATATAATTTAATATCTATAAAAAAGATAGTATTAGGATTTTGGTTAAGTTGTTTTAAATTTTCGTGAGTGATATTATAAAAGTAAGCTAATTTGTACAGTAGAGAGGTGTAATTATGGTATTATTTTTAATTGGTTTAGTTATTTTATTTGTCGGAGGCTTTTTTTATAGTAAGCTTGCTGAAGCGCAAATTGAACCGGATGACAGGGAAACACCTGCCATTGCAAAAGCTGACGGCATAGACTATGTCGGAATGAGTAAAACTAAAAACTTCCTTATAGAATTGCTTAACATTGCAGGAACAGGACCGGTTATGGGACCTATTCAAGGGATTCTATTTGGACCTATAGCATTTATTGCTATACCTATCGGAAATATAATCGGAGGTTCAGTTCACGATTATTTTAACGGTATGATTTCTATGAGAGAAGGCGGAGCACAAATTCCGCAACTTGTAAACAAGTATTTAGGACATGGAGTTCGTAACTTCTACAACATTATAAACTTTATTCTTATTCTACTTGTAGGTGTTGTATTTGTTTATACTCCCGGAGATTTAATTGCAAAAGACATATTAGGAAAAGACCCTAACTCAAATGTTATTTGGATTATTTATGCTTGCATTTTTGCTTATTATATTTTAGCAACTCTATTTCCTATTGATGCTATTATCGGTAGAATTTATCCTATTTTTGGAGCACTTTTAATTATTTCCGCAGCTGGTATATTTGTTGGAATTTTCTTACATGGCGGAAACTATCTTTCTTTTGAAGGTCAAGGCCTTCTTGCACAACATCCAGCAGGACAAAAATTTATCCCTGCTTTCTTCGTAACAGTTGCCTGTGGTATACTTTCAGGTTTTCACGGTTCTCAATCAACACTTATTTCAAGAACAGTTAAACATGAAAAAGAAGGTACTTTTGTATTTTATTGGGCAATGGTTGCTGAAGGATTTATAGCAATGTGCTGGGCTGGTGGAGCTATGGTATTATTCTCAAGTGGTAAAGCTCCTTTAGACACAGGCGCAACAGCTATGGTAGGTAATATTTCAAGAGAATTCCTAGGAGCTATTGGAGGAATGTTTGCAGTAATAGGTGTTATTGTTCTTCCTATCACTTCAGGAGATACTGCCTTTAGAGCTTTAAGACTTATAATTGCTGATGAATTCAACATCGAACAAAGATCTTGGTATAAGAGAATTATGGTTTCTGTATGCATATTTATTCCTGCAGTAATAATTCTTGTATTTGCTAAGAAGAGTCCAGGTGGATTCAACTTACTATGGAGATATTTTGGATTTACCAACCAATTCGTTGCAGTATTTGCCCTTGGCGTTGCTGTTGTATATTTATACACTCATGGAAAAAATTATTTACTTGCATTAATTCCAGGTGTATTCTATGTATTTATCGTTATTTCATACATCATGCATCAACCCATAGGCTTCGGTCTTGAAAAAAGACTTGGTATGGATCCTTTAAGCTATACGATTTCTTATACTATAGCAGCAGTTGCAGTAGTTCTTTATGTAATTTGGTTGCTTAACCATGCAAAGAAGAACAAGGATCAGATTCTATCTGTAAAGATAAAATAAATGGAGAAAACAAATTAGCAAACACGGCTTTTAGCCGTGTTTTTTTGTACTTATATATAAAAGAACTTAAAAATTTAAAAAATTTTTTTATTAAATTTATTTTTTAAGTAAAAAAATTTTTATTTAATTGAAGCTTAGGTAAAAAAATGTTAAACTAAAAGTGGGAACAAAATTGTGATGGACCATTATTGACCCGGAGGAAAAAATGGATTTAAAAAAAATTTCTGAGTTTGTGCCGGAATTTAAAAATATTTTTTTAAATAGGTACTTGCTGCTTAAATTTATTATGAATAATGAGCCTGTGGGAAGAAGAAATCTTGCAAAAAATTTTAATATTTCTGAAAGGAATATAAGAGATGAGATTTCTTTTTTAAAGGATATGGATGCGGTCTATGTATCAACTAAGGGAATATCCATAAAAGATAAGGGAAAATCACTTATTAAAGAGTTTTCGGACCTTTATAAAACTTTCCCGGAAAACACAAATAATATTTCAGATGACTTGAAAAAAATTTTAAATTTAAAGGAAATTTATATTTCTAAAGGGGATTCAACTAAAGATGAAAATTCTTTTGTTGAACTTGCAAAACTGGGAGCTTTAATAGCTGAAAAAAAATTCAGGGAAAACTTGTCCATAGGCATAACAGGTGGACATACTATGAGTCTTTTAAGCGAATATATTAAATCTCAAAATAAGAATATGACTATAATCCCTGCAAGGGGGAGTATAGGTATAAGAAGCACTTATCAGGCAAATACAGTTGCAAGTCTTTTAGCAAGGAATACAAATTCTGAATCTTTTATGATTCCTGTTCCTGATACAGTTGATGATGAAACTTTAAAAGCTCTTATAAAAAGAGATGATTTTAAAGAGATAGCAAAAAAAATAAAAGCCATTGAACTATTATTATTTGGTATAGGAAGAGCTGATACCATGGCAAGAAGAAGGGGTTTAAATAAAAACCTCTCTGAAGATATACTTAAAAAAGGGGCAGTTGGAGAAGCTTTTGGAAACTTTTTTTCAATTGAAGGAAAAATTATTCTTCACCAACCAAGTATAGGAATAAGCATGGAAGATTTTTTAAGTATTAATGACGCTATTGCAGTTGCAGGGGGAGAGGAAAAAGCAGAAGCTATTATTGCTATTTCCCAACTAAGGAAAGATTTAGTTCTCGTTATTGACGAGGCTGCAGCAAATAAAATAAAAATTTTAGGAGGTAAATGATGACAGTTAAAGTTGCTATTATGGGATTTGGAAGAATTGGTAGAGATGTTTTAAGAGGATGGGCATTAAGAGATAATAAGGATTTTGAAATTGCTTATATTGCTGATCTTAATGCTTCAAAAAATGCTGAAAAGCTTGCTCATCTTTTTAAATTTGATTCAATTTACAGAAAATTCCCAGGAACAGTAGAAGTTAAAGGCGATACTATGCTTGTTAACGGAAAAGAAGTTAAATTTATTGACGGTAAATTACCAGAAGAAATGGCTTGGGGAGAAAAAGGCGTTGATATTGTTATTGAATCAACAGGAGCTTTTACAGAAAGAGAAAAGGCTGAAGGCCATTTAAAAGCAGGAGCTAAAAAAGTTGTAATTACAGCACCGGCAAAGGGTGAAGATATTACAATTGTAATGGGAGTTAACAATAAAAATTATGATCCAGCAAAACACAATATTATTTCAAATGCTTCATGTACAACAAATTGCCTAGCACCTGTTACTAAAGTTATTCTTGACAACTTTGGAATTAAAAGAGGTTTAATGACTACAGTTCACGCTTACACAAATGACCAAAAGATTCACGATGCAGTTCATAAAGATATGAGACGTGCAAGAATGGGAGCTGAAAATATTATTCCTACAAGCACAGGAGCTGCAAAGGCAGTTGCAAAAGTTATTCCTGAAGTTGAAGGAATTTTAACAGGTATGGCTATGAGAGTTCCAGTTCCAACAGGATCAGTTGTAGATGTAACTTTTGAACTTGAAAAAGAAGCCAGCGTTGAAGAAATAAATGCAGCAGTTAAAAAAGCAGCTGAAGGAGAAATGAAGGGAGTTCTTGACTATCAAGAAGAAGATCTTGTATCAATTGATATTATAGGAGACACTCACTCATCAATTTTTGATGCAAAGCTTACTTTAGTAAAAGATAGAATGGTAAAATTAATTTCTTGGTATGACAATGAATGGGGTTATTCACAAAGAGTTATTGATTTAACTGACATGGTTTCTAAAAATCTATAAGGTGAACAATGAATAAAAAAACAGTAAGGGATTTTGACCTTAAGGGCAAGAGAGTTTTAGTAAGGGTTGATTTCAACGTCCCTATGGAAGATGGAAAGATAACTGACGACAACAGAATAGTTCAGTCTTTAAAAACTATAAACTATCTTCTTGAAAAGGGAGCCAAAGTAATTTTAATGAGCCACTTAGGAAGACCTAAGGGAAAGCCAAATCAAGAAATGAGCTTAGGTCCTGTTGCAAAAAGACTTTCTGAACTTTTAAATAAAGAAGTATTTTTCTTTAAAAGCGATAAGGTTGTAGACCAAAATGTAAAAAATAAAGTTGCAAGTTTAAAAGATGGACAAGTTGCCCTTTTAGAAAACACAAGATTTGTAGAAGGGGAAGAAAAAAATTCAGAAGAATTTGCTAAAGAACTTGCAAGTCTTGGAGATATTTATATAAATGATGCCTTTGGTACATCTCACAGGGCACATGCTTCAAATGTGGGAGTAAGTAAATTTTTACCTTCAGGCATAGGATTTTTACTTGAAAAAGAAGTTGTATATCTTTCAAACACCATAGCAAATCCTGAGAGACCTTTTGTTGCTATCCTTGGAGGTAAAAAGGTTTCAGATAAAATAGGAGTTATAGAAAATCTTTTAAATGTCTGTGACAAAATAATAATTGTCGGAGGAATGGCTTATACTTTTCTTAAATCTATGGGTCTTGAAATCGGAAACTCCATTGTAGAAGATGATAAGTTAGATTTAGCAAGGCAACTTATGGCAAGTGCTCTTGAAAAAAATGTTGAATTAATTTTGCCTTCAGATATTTTAATCACAGATGAAATAAAAGCTGGAGCAAATACAAAAGTTGTTTCAAGAGATGAGATTCCACAAGATGGGAATGGAGTTGACATAGGTCCTGAAAGCATTAAAAACATTAAAAATGTTTTAAAAGATGCAAAAACTGTAATTTGGAACGGTCCTTGCGGAATTTTTGAAATAGAAGATTTTTCAAAGGGAACTTTTGACCTTGCAGAAATCCTAGCAAACCTTAAAGGAGCAACTACAATAATCGGTGGAGGAGATTCAGCTCATGCCATTGAGCTTGCAGGACTTTCAGATAAAATGACCCACATTTCAACAGGCGGGGGAGCAAGCCTTGAACTTATGGAAGGAAAAATTCTTCCTGGTCTTGCTGCAATTGAAGATAAAAATTCAAGACAAGCCCTTATTGCAGGAAATTGGAAAATGAACAAAAGTCCATCTGAAGCAGAATCCATGATAGAAGAACTTTTAAAAATTGATTTGGATAAAGAAGTGGAAGCTTTAATAGCACCGCCATTTACAGCTATTGATAGAGTTTCAAAACTTTTAAAAGATAGTAACATAAAAGTTGGGGCACAAAATGTAAATGAAAATGAAGATGGAGCTTACACAGGAGAAATTTCCATTTCCATGCTTAAAGATTTAAATGTTAAGTATGTTATAGTTGGTCACTCTGAAAGAAGAAATTATTATAAGGAATCAAACCAACTAGTAAATGCAAAAGCTGAAAAAGTTTTAGAGGGAGGAATGACTCCTATAATTTGTCTTGGAGAAAGTCAAAAAGAAAGACTTGAAAATAGACATTTTGAAGTAGTAGGAGAAGAACTAAAAGAATCCGTAAAAAATTTAAAGGGCAATTTTGTTATAGCCTATGAACCTATATGGGCAATAGGTACAGGGAACACTTGCAGCTCTCAAGACGCACAGGATATGTGTAAATTTATAAGAGAAAGTTTAACTAGCATAAACAGGGACTATGAAAACACTAGAATCTTATACGGCGGAAGTGTTAAACCAGAAAACATTAAAGAATTAATGAATAAAGAAGATATAGACGGAGCCTTAGTAGGTGGAGCATCTCTAAAGGCCTCGGATTTTGCAAAACTTGTTAATTTTAGAAAATAAGGAGATAAAATGAGCTTTATTAGTAGTGTATACGCAAGAGAAATTTTAGATTCAAGGGGAAATCCCACAGTAGAAGTTGAAGTTTTAACAGAAAACGGTGGCTTTGGAAGGGCAATGGTTCCAAGTGGAGCTTCAACAGGTGTCCATGAAGCTGTGGAATTAAGAGATAATGACAAATCAAGATACATGGGAAAGGGCGTAGAAAAAGCCGTAGAAAATGTAAACAAACTTGAAGAAAAATTAACTTACTTTGATGTTTTTGATCAAGTAAGCATAGATGAATTTTTAATAAAAGAAGACGGAACAGAAAACAAGGCAAAACTTGGAGCAAATGCAATCTTGGGAATCTCCATAGCAGTTGCAAGAGCAGCAGCAGATGAATTAGGCCTACCTCTTTATCAATATTTAGGAGGAGTTAATGGAAAAGTTCTACCTGTTCCCATGATGAACATTTTAAACGGTGGAGAACACGCAGATAACAATGTAGACATTCAAGAATTTATGATTATGCCTACAGGAGCAAAAAGCTTTTCTCAAGCTTTAAGAATGGGATCAGAAGTTTATCATAATTTAAAAAATGTTTTAAAAGATAAGGGACTTAGCACAGGAGTTGGAGATGAAGGTGGTTTTGCACCAAATTTAAAGAGCAACACTGAAGCCTTAGATGTAATTTTAGAAGCAATTGAAAGAGCAGGCTATAAGCCAGGAAAAGATATAGTTCTTGCTATGGACGTTGCAGCAAGTGAATTTTATAATAGTGAAACAAAAGAATACTATATGAAAGGAGAAAATAGGAAATTTTCTTCAGATGAACTTGTAGATTTCTATAAAGAATTAGTAGAAAAATATCCTATATACTCTATTGAAGACGGACTTGCAGAAGACGATTGGGATGGTTGGAAAACTCTAACTGAAAAACTTTCAGAAAAAGTACAACTTGTAGGAGACGACCTATTTGTAACAAATACAAAAAGACTAAAAAAAGGAATTGAACTTGGAGTTTCAAATTCAATTTTAATTAAATTAAATCAAATCGGAACAGTTACAGAAACCCTTGATGCTATTGAACTTGCAAAACGTCACAACATGACAGCAGTAGTATCTCACAGAAGTGGAGAAACTGAGGACTCAACAATAAGTGATTTAGTTGTAGCAACAAATGCAGGAATGATAAAAACTGGCGCACCAGCAAGAAGTGAAAGAGTAGCAAAATATAACGAACTTTTAAGAATTGAAGACATGCTTGGCAACAATGGAAAATACGCAGGACTTGAAGCATTTTACAATTTAAAATGAAAATTATTTTTATAAGACATGGAATTGCCGAAGCTTATAGAGAAAATGACAAAGACAGAAGGCTGACCCTTGAAGGTAAAATAAAATTAAGAGAAAACTTTAAAAATTTAAAAGACAGAGATTTTTCCAACTATAAAATCCTATCATCAGACTATAAAAGAGCAGTAGAAACAGCAGAAATATTGTCTCAGACAATAAATAAAAAGTTTTTTATAAAAAATTTTTTAGGAGGAGTATCAACAAGAGAACTCTTAGAAAAATTAAAAATGGAAAAATCTGAAAATTTTATCTTAATAAGTCATGAACCCTATATAAGCACTTGGATTTATGAATTAACAGGAAAAAGTTTAATAGTTTCAAGAGGAACAATTCATGAAATAGAAATATAAAAAATATCTGCAAGAAAAAACTTGCAGATATTTTTTATTATTATGAACACTATAAAAGGTTAATCTTCTTAGTCATTGACATCATAAAGCAATAATCAGTGTCAATTTTTATATCAACATTAAATAAATCAGAAAAATATTTTATTTCTTCCTCCACAGCTTTAAGGGAATTAGAATCACTCTCAATCTTGCCATGAAGCTTATTAATGTAATTTTTTCCATGGTCATGAGCAATAGTTAATCTTCCAGAATCAGAAAGAAGATTATATAACTTTGAAGCCAAAGCTCTTTGGTCCTTAAAATGGGGATAGATATTATATAAAATTATAAAATCAAAATCTTTTTCATCAAAATCAAACAAATCAATATTTTTAAAAGAAATATTATCTTCCTTAAATTTTGATTCAGCCTTTTCAATCATTTTATCTGAAATATCTATAGCAGTAACCTTTAAATTTGTACCCTTGAAAAAATTTTCCAAGATTCCCGTACCGCAACCAACATCAAGGACCTTACCCTCATCCTCAATAGAAGATAATTTTAAAATAGCCCTAATTAAATCAAAATCATCATCAGCAATCTGATCCCATTTTTCAGCCATCTTATTAAAAAATAAAATATTTTCATTAATCTTTTCAATATTTTCCATTATATTACCTCCTGGATTTTTCTAAGGCTTTAACAATAATAGGAATGAAAATAAGTTGAATAATAATACCAGGGATACCCTTACTTATTCCTCCAATAACAAAAGCAATAGGAGGAGCAAATTGTACTGCAAAAACACTTGTCATTACATAAACTACAAGACCGGCACCAATCCTACCTATAATCATTGAAACTATTAAAGAGATAAAAACATTTAAATTTAATTTTTTTCTTAAAATCGAAGCAATAAGACCATAAAGACCCAGTTCAACAATCATAATTGGAAGCATGGGCATAAGAGGTGGCATACTAGTAAGTAAATTAGATACAATAGGCGTAAGCACCCCTACTAATAAAGCGAAAATAGGAGATAAAATCATTCCTCCCAAAAGCACAGGAATATGCATAGGTAAAAATACCGGGCCACCTGCATTAAAT
Source organism: uncultured Peptoniphilus sp. (assembly GCA_946999425.1). GTDB lineage: Bacteria > Bacillota > Clostridia > Tissierellales > Peptoniphilaceae > Peptoniphilus_B. The sequence continues at coordinate 636 of CAMQDG010000045.1, read as the reverse complement.
AAATGAAAAGCCATTGGAAGTACAAGACCAAGGGCAATTAAAAGTCCCGAAAGGACAAGTTCCTTTGTTTTTGTAAATTTCATATATTCCACTCCTTTCTTAATTACCTATATTCTAACATAAAACAAGAATAATTATAACAAATGTAATAAAAAACTTGAAAATTAGATAAAATACAAAAAAAACCAAATAAAAAGTCGATAGAGAGAACTTAACATTTTTTATAAAATATTTTTTACGCTTCACATAGAGCGTTTTAAAATTATATTTTAAGTTTGAATTAACATTTATTTTAAATCATTTAAGAAATCCTTTCATTTTAAACAAACTTCTTATTGCCACAACCTTTAAAAATCCTCTAGGGACCAATTTATTGGTCCGGGTGTCTTTTGTGAGAGAACAAAATTATTTTTTATATAAATAAATTATGTGGGCTGTAGGGACCAATTTATTGGTCCGCGTGTATGGTGTGAGAGAAAAAACACTGCATTTGATTTAAAATTTATTTCAAATTTACATTTTTATTTTTAAAAATTTTCAATTGAAATTTTTTCCGCATTTTTTCTTTATCATTTTTTATATTACATAAATAACGCGAGGGGGACTAATGGACTTGCGATTGTCCCTAACGTCCCC
>CAMQDG010000044.1 GCA_946999425.1 uncultured Peptoniphilus sp. | reverse complement strand
ACAGAATAAAAAAATAAACCGGTCGTAATTGAAATTTTATTTTCAAATTACTTCCGGTTTTTTATTTTTTTATATATTTTTTACAGGAGACAAAGTGGTCTTTTTTTACTTCTATCATTTCATAGGGGTTTTCGCAACCGTCTTTTTTCCCACCGCATCTGTCCCTATATTTACATCCTTCTTTTAATTCTTCGTTAAGTTCATTATCTCTTCTATATTTTATTTCATTTGATTTATCCCAGGGATTTTGCTTGGGTATAGCTGATAAGAGGACTCTTGTGTAGGGATGCATGGGATTTTCAAAAAGTTCTTTTGTCGGCGCCATTTCTACTACTTGTCCAAGATACATTACTGCTATTCTGTCTGCTATGTGTTCTACTACTGCCAGGTCGTGAGATATAAATATTATGGATAAGGACATTTTCTCTTTTAATTGGTTTAAGAGGTTTATTATGTGAGCTTGTATTGATACGTCAAGAGCTGATGTAGGTTCGTCTGCTACTATTAATTTTGGATTTACTGCAAGGGCTCTTGCTATTCCTATTCTCTGCCTTTGTCCTCCTGAAAATTCATGGGGATATCTTTCATAAGTGTATTTGGGAAGCCCACAAATTTCCATAGTTTCCAATACCTTTTCTTTTAATTCTTTTCCCTTTAGCTTTTCTATATTTATAAGACCTTCTCCTACTATTTGTCCAGTTTTTCTTCTTGGATTTAATGAAGAATAGGGGTCTTGAAATATCATTTGAACTTGACCTCTGTATTTTTTTAGTTCCTCATTTTTTAAATTTTTTATGTCTTTTCCTTGAAATTCAATTTTTCCTTCCACATCATCATAGAGGTTTAATATACATCTTGCTAAGGTGGATTTGCCACTTCCTGATTCTCCTACTATTCCCAAGGTTTCTCCTTCAAATAAATCAAGGCTTACATTATCAAGGGCTTTAGTTAAAATCTTTTTTTTATGAAAGTATTTTTTTAAGTTTCTTATTTTTAGAATTTCATTCATTTTTATCACCATATAAATAACAGGAGACTTCATGACCATCTTGTTCTATTGGTCTCGGTTCTTTTACTTTACATTTTTCCATTACAAAGGGACACCTGTCGCTAAATCTACAATTTTCTTTAAAATCAACGGGACTTGGTACTGATCCTTCTATATTAAAAAGTTCCTTTTGCTCCTGTCCTATTAAGGGTCTTGATTTTAAAAGACCTTTCGTGTAAGGATGAAGGGGATTTCTAAAAAGTTCTTCTACTTTTGCTTTTTCTATTATTTTTCCTGCATACATTACTAAAACTCTATCAGCTATTTCCGCTACTACTCCTAAATCGTGGGTTATAAAGAGGATTGAAGTTTCCATGGCCTTTTTTAAATTCATCATAAGTTTTAATACTTCTGCTTGTATTGTTACGTCTAAGGCTGTTGTAGGTTCATCTGCTATTAGAATTTTGGGGTCTGATGCAAGAGCCATGGCTATCATTATTCTTTGCCTCATTCCTCCAGAAAGTTCATGGGGATAGGCTTTGTAAATGTTTTTTGCCGATGGTATTTCTACTTTTGCTATCATTTCTATGCTTTTTTCTCTTGCTTCTTTTTTGCTTAAGTTAAAATGCCTTCTATAAATTTCATCAATTTGATAGCCTACCTTTAAGGCTGGATTTAAACTTGTCATAGGTTCTTGAAAAATCATGGAAATGTCTTTTCCTCTTATGTTTCTCAATTCCCTATCTTTTAATTTTAAAAGATTTTGTCCTTCAAAATTTATTTCTCCGCTTATTTCTGCATTTTTACTATTTAAAATTCCAATTATTGCCTTTGCTGTTAAACTTTTCCCGCAACCACTTTCTCCTACAAGAGCCACTGTTTCGGATTTTTCTATTTCAAAATTTACTCCGTCTACAGCCCTTGCAAGTCCATCTTCAGTTTTAAAATGAATTTTTAAATCTTTAAGCTGTAAAATCATCTTGACCTCCTAAGCTTGGGGTCCAAAGCATCTCTTAAAGAATCTCCCACTATATTTAAAAGAAGTATTGTTATTGCTATGGAAAGTCCTGGAAAAAGAGACATGTAGGGGTAATCTCTAATGTAGGATCTGGCTTCAGACAACATTTGTCCCCATTCGGGTCTTGGGGCTTCTATTCCCATTCCTATAAAGGAAAGGGAAGCTGCTGAAAGTATGCTTGTTCCCACTCCTATTGTAGCTTGAACTATTATAGGACCTAGGCAATTGGGAAGTATATGAACAAATAAAATCCTATTTTTATTTGCTCCTGATACTAAAGCGGATTCAATGTATTCTTTCTCTTTAATGCTAATTACACCAGACCTTACCACTTTTGCATAGGAAGGCACTGATGACAAAGAAACTGCAAGGATTAAATTAAACATACCATTTCCAAGAGCTGCCGCTAAAGCTATGGCAAGGACAAGAGATGGGATGGATAAAATAATATCCATAACCCTCATAATAATTTCATCGAATTTACCGCCGTAAAAGCCTGCGTAAGCCCCGATTAAAGTTCCAAGGACTGATGCTATTAATACTGAAGAAAAACCGATCTCAATGGATATACGAGCTCCGTAGACCACTCTTGAGAAGATATCTCTGCCCAACTGATCTGTCCCCATTAAATTTTTTATATTTGGACCTAAAAATTTATTTTCAGGATGTTGCTCAAAATATGTGTATGGAGCTATAAAATCTGCAAAAATTGCAATTCCTATTATGATTATTAAAATTATAAGGGCAAACATAGCCACTTTAGATTTTTTAAAATATTTATAGGTGTTCATAATTATTTGTACTCCGCTTTTATTTTTGGATCAATGAAGCCATATATAATATCAACTAAGATACTTATTATGGAATAGGATAGGGCTATAAAAATTACCCCTCCTAAAACAAGAGGATAATCTCTGGTTTTCACTGAATCTACCATAAGTCTTCCAAGGCCTGGTATGGAAAAAACTGTTTCAGTTAAAACTGAACCTCCTAAAAGTCCTCCCATTTGAAGACCTATTACGGTTATTACAGGAAGCATTGCATTTTTTAGGGCATGGATAAAAATTATGGTGCTTTCTTTAAGTCCCTTTGCCATAGCTGTGTTCATGTAATCCTGGTTTAAAACTTCAAGCATGGATGATCTTGTCATTCTCATAATAATTGCACTGGATTGAAAACCTAAAGCCGCTGCAGGCATAATCATCTGCTTAAAGGAGTTAAACCCTGAGGGTGGCAAAACTTTTAATCTTACGGAAAAGATAATTATTAAAATAAGACCTGTCCAAAATATAGGCATTGCAAGTCCTATCATACCAAAAACTGTAAGAATCTTATCTATTATTCCCCCTCTATTTATTGCTCCTATAACTCCAAATAAAATCCCCACAAAGGTGCAAATTAAAAGAGCAAGTCCTGTAAGTTTTAAGGTATTTGGAAAGACGCTTAAAATCATTTTGGAAACAGGCTGTCCTGTTATATAGGAAGTCCCCAAATTAAATTCAGTAATAAGTCCCTTTAAAAATCTGAAATATTGAACAAAAAAAGGATCTTTAAGCCCCATAGACTGGCGAAGAGCCTCTACAACTTCTTCCGGTGCATTTGCTCCGGCTCTTGCATAAGCTGCATCTCCTGGGCTTAGATATAAAAGTAGAAATACAATAAAACTCACTCCGACAATGGTCGGAATGAGTATTAGAATACGTTTTAAAATATATTTAGCCATAATTATTTACTTTCTTTAAAGCTTACGTTCCAAAGATTTTGTGCGTAAGTTGGTAAAAGTTCGAAACCTTCTATTGTATTTTTTATTCCAACAACAGTTTCTCCGTAGTGGATATACTTGTAAGGTTTATCTTTTATAGCAAGTTCTTGTGCCGCCTTATAGATTTCAGCTCTCTTATTTTCATCTGTGGTGTGAAGCCCTTCTATAATAAGTTTATCCATTTCAGGATTTGTATAGGCACTGTAGTTTGGTCCTTGACCTGCTTTATTTGAATGGTAGGGTGAGAAAAATTCATAGTGAGTATCATGAGCTGAAGGACTCCAAGACATAATAAACATATCGTCTTCTTTTGCCTTTAAGGCTTCAACCATTGCACCCCATTCAAGTTTTACTATTTGAAGGTCAATTCCATATTCTTTAAGTTGTTCCTGCATCATGGCAGCAACATCATTTCTCTGTTGATTTTCATTTACATATATTTTTAAAAGTGTTCCCGGCTTTACTCCTGCCTCAGCAAAAAGCTCTTTTGCTTTTTCCTTATCTTGTTTTATAGGTTGAATTTGATCTGCAATGGAATATGAAAAGTTTGGATTTACAGGACTTGTAGCAAGTTTACCTACTCCCATAAAAACAGTGTTAAAAATTGTTTCCATATCTAAGGCATAATCCATTGCCTCTCTTGCTTTTATATTGTCAAAAGGTGGTTTTGAAACGTTTAAAGAGATAAAATGCACTGAATTGTCAAGCCTTCTCATTAAACTTAAATCCTGATTTTCTTCAACTTTTTTAATGTCGTTAGGAGCTATTTGGTAAGCTATATCCACATTTCCGCTTTCAAGCTCTATAAGTCTTTGAGAAGCTTCTGGAACAACTCTTAAAACAATCTTGTCAATCTTAGGTGCTTCTTGCCAATAATTTTCATTTTTTGAAAGACTTATAGTGTCAAGTTTTGTCCAAGAATCAATTTTAAAGGGACCTGTTCCCATAGGTTCCTGAGCAAACTTTTCTCCCTTTGTTTCTACATCTTTTTGTTGAACTATTGCCCCAGATGGTCCTGCAAGAGCTTCCATAATAGTTGCATCAGCTTCCTTTAATTTAAATTTAAAGGTTTTATCGTCAATTTTTTCAAAAGAATTCCTATCTATACTTTGAAATACATAGCCATATTGATCGCTTCCTGCAACTCTATCTAAAGAAAAAATAACATCGTCAACAGTTAAATCATCACCGTTGGAAAATTTTACCCCATCTTTTATCTTTATAATAAAGGTTAAATCATCAGGTTTTTCTATGCTTTGAGCAAGGCAATTTACAATTTTATTGTCTGGCGTTTTTGCAAGAAGACCCTGAAAAATTTGTTTCATTACATTTTCAGAAAAATCATCATTATAACTAATAGGGTCAAGGCTTGTTGCATCTGCAGCAACAGCTACATTCAAGGTCTTTTCATCTTTTTTTGATGAACCTGATGAACAGGCGCTTAAAATCATAGCCAAAGATAAAATAACTATAAATAATTTTTTTCTCATATTTCCCCCTAAACTCTCTCTATTTGAGCTCCAAGAGCCCTGAACTTTCCTTCTATATTTTCGTAGCCCCTATCTATATGGAATATATCACAAATAGAAGTTTGTCCTCGACTTACAAGGCCGGCTAAAATAAGGGCCGCTCCTCCTCTTAAATCAGTAGCTCTAACTTCTGCGCCTATTAATTCTTTTCCACCTTTTACAATGGCTTCTCTTCCTGTTAAGGAAATATCTGCGCCTAATTTTTTAAGCTCTTCAGCGTGCATAAATCTATTTTCAAAAACAGTTTCCCTTGTTACGGAAATTCCATCGGCACAAGTCATAAGACTCATAAATTGTGCCTGCATATCTGTAGGAAATCCCGGATAGGGTAAAGTTTTTATATTAAAGGGTTTTATATCTTTTCCTATAACCCTAATGGATTCGTCATACTCAATTACTTGACTTCCCGATTCAATAAGTTTTGCAATAATAGGCTTCATATGACTGGGAATACAATTTTCCACCAAAACATCTCCGCCAGTAATAGCTGCTGCCACCATAAAGGTTCCTGCTTCAATTCTGTCGGGAATTATTTGGTGACTAGTTCCCTTTAAAGATTCAACCCCAACTATTCTTATAGAAGATGTGCCTGCCCCATAAACTTTTGCTCCCATTTTTTTAAGAAAGCTTGCTAAGTCGACAATTTCCGGCTCCATTGCCGCATTTTCTATAATAGTTTCTCCTTCTGCAAGAACTGCCGCCATCATAATATTTTCAGTAGCTCCTACAGAGGGAAAGTCTAAATATAAGGTATCTCCCTTTAATTTTTCCGCACAGGCAGTTATATTTCCCGGTTCTTCTGTAATTTCAGCTCCTAAAGCCCTAAAACCCTTTAAGTGCAAGTCAATTGGTCTTGCTCCTATAGCACAACCTCCTGGAAGGGAATTTACAGTTTTTTTCATCCTGGCAAGAAGAGGACCCATTACTAAAAACGAAGCTCTCATCTTACTCATAAGTTGGTATTTAGTTTCATAGGAATTTATATTTTTAGCATTTATTTTAATTTTATTTAAGCCGATTTTTTCAACTTCTGCTCCCAATGATGACAAGACTTCCATCATTATTTCAACATCTTTTAAATTGGGAACATCCTCAAGAACAATATCTTCAGTGCCTAAAAGACAAGCTGCAAGTATGGGAAGAGCTGCGTTTTTTGCACCGCTTATGCGGACTTTTCCCCTTAGGGGTCCGCTTTTTTTAACAAGTATCTTTTCCATTAATCTCTCCTAAATTAGTTATACTTATTATATCATAGGCAATATAAAATTAGAAACTTAGGAAATTTCTTTAAAACAAAAGAGACGAAATCTCGTCTCTTTTTAAATTTTTTCTCTTGGTACATATCTTGTATGAAGAAGTTCATGAGCTCTTTCCCCATAGGGCTTGCCTAAATAATTTTCGTATATCTCTTTTATCATAGGATTTTCATGAGCTTTTCTTATTTTTTTATTCCTATCTATTTCATAGAGAGCCTCCTGTCTTTTTAATAAAATCTCACTATGACCATGATGATAAGGTTGACCACCTCCACCTATGCAGCCTCCAGGACAAGCCATTATTTCTATTGCATCAAATTTATACTTTTTACTTTTTATTCCTTCTAATAATTTTCTTGCATTTCCAAGGCCATGGGCAATTCCAATTCTTAAATTCAAGTCTCCTATGTTAATTTCTGCCTCTCTTATGCCCTTTAAGCCTCTTAATTCTTGAAATTCAATCTTTCCTAAACTTTGTCCACTTAACCATTCGCCAGCTGTTCTTACTGCTGCTTCTATTACTCCTCCCGTTGCACCGAAAATTGTTCCAGCTCCTGATGATTGGCCCATTAAATTATCAAATTTACCTTCTTCCAAATTGTTAAAATCTATGCCGAATAATTTTATCATCCTTCCAAGTTCTCTTGTGGAAAGAACATAATCTACATCTCTTAATTCTTTTGTGCCTAACTCATCCCTTGCCGCTTCAGCCTTTTTTGCAGTGCAGGGCATAATTGAAACCATAACTATGTCTTTAGCAGGTATCCCAGTCTTGTTTGAATAATAAGTTTTTACCATAGTTCCCATCATAATTTGAGGAGATTTACAGGTTGAAGGAATATCCAACATTTCCGGAAAATTCATTTCTATAAATCTGACCCAAGCAGGACAGCAGGAAGTTAGCATGGGAAGAGTCTTGTTATTTTTTATTCTGTCTACTAATTCACTTGCTTCTTCTATTACTGTTAAGTCTGCGGAAAAATCCGTATCAAATATTACATCAAAACCTAATTTTCTAAGGGCTGTAACAAGTTTTCCTGTTGTTACCTTCCCCGGCTCCATATTAAACAGCTCTCCTAAAGCAACTCTTATTGCCGGTGCCACTTGAACTACCACATGTTTTTTAGGATTTCTTATGGCATCAAAAACCTTTTGCGTAGCATCTATTTCTACTAAGGCTCCTGTGGGACAAACTGCCACACATTGACCACAAAAAGTACATGAACTTTCTCCCAAGGGAATGTTAAATGCTGGTGCCACTATGGCGTTAAATCCCCTGTTAAGACCGCTTAAAGTCCCTACCGTTTGCACTTCATTACACATAGTTTCACAGCGTCTGCACATTACGCATTTATTTGGATTTCTAAAAATAGAGTTTGATGAAGAATCTATGTGATGTTGCATTCTTTCGCCCTTATAGGCAATTTCTCTTATGCCCATTTTTTCTGCAAGAGATTGAAGCTCGCAATTTAAATTTTTAGGACAAACTAAACAATCTTTAGGGTGATTGGAAAGTAACAATTCCAAATTTATTTTTCTTGCCTGAACAGCCCTTGGCGTATCGGTTCTTATTACCATACCTTCAGTTATTTCTTCTGAACAAGCTGTACATAACTTGGGCCTTCCTTCAACTTCAACCATACATATTCTGCAACTTGAAGGCTTATTTTCATAGTTGAAATTGTCAAGTTTCATATGGCAAAGAGTTGGAATATCAACCCCTATTTGTCGTGCAGCCTCAAGGATTGTAGTCCCTTCACTTACTTTTAATTTTTTATCATTAATTACACAATTTACCATATTCCACCTCTATTTCGGTTCCACAACTGCATGAACTGGACAAACTTTAAAACAAGTTCCACAAGATAGACATTTTTCTTCATCAATTTCATGTTTTTCTTTTACTTGTCCCTTTATGCAACTAATGGGACATTCTTTAGCACACCTGTGACATCCTATACATTTAGCCTTGTTTATAGTGTAAGTTTTTTTAACTTCATGTCTTGCATATTTTAAATACTCGTCAGGGAAATATTTCATAGTTGATAAAATTGGATTTGGTGCTGTTTGTCCAAGACCACAAGCAGCAGAGTCAATGATATTATGGCAAAGATTCTTTATTTTCATAAGATCTTCCTCGCAAGATTTTTGATCCAAAAGTTTTTTAAGCATTTCCAAAAGCCTTTTAGTTCCCAAACGACATGGAGTACATTTACCGCAGGATTCATCTTGAGTAAATTCAAGATAAAACTTTGCAATTTCCACCATATCATTGTCTTCATCCATGACAATTAAGCCTCCGGACCCCATCATTGCACCGATTGCCTTTAAATTTTCATAATCTATAGGTGTGTCTAAATTTTCTTTTGTAATCATTCCCCCTGAAGGTCCGCCGATTTGTACCGCCTTAAATTTTTTGCCATTGGGAATTCCTCCCCCTATGTCATAAACTATTTCACGAATTGTAATTCCCATAGGGACTTCTACAAGACCAACATTGTTAACTTTACCTGCAAGGGCAAAAACTTTCGTTCCCTTGGACTTTTCCGTACCCATGGAAGCGTACCATTCCCAGCCATTTAAAATAATTTTAGGGATGTTTGCATAAGTTTCAACATTATTAACCGTTGTAGGTTTGGACATATAGCCCTTTACGCTGGGAAAAGGAGGTTTTCTTGTAGGTTCCCCTCTTTTACCCTCAACAGAATGAATAAGGGCAGTTTCTTCTCCGCAAACAAAAGCTCCTGCACCGTAACGGATTTCTATATCAAAATTAAACTTACTATTAAAAATATTTTTTCCTAAAAAGCCAAATTCTCTTGCTTGATTTATGGCAGTTTTAAGTCTATGTATAGCAAGGGGATATTCAGCTCTTATATATACAACTCCATAATTTGCCCCTGTGGCATAACCGCCTATGGTCATAGCTTCAATAATAGAGTTTGGATCTCCTTCTAAGATACTTCTGTCCATAAAAGCTCCCGGATCTCCTTCATCAGCATTACAAAAAATATATTTTTCCTTTCCCGGACTATTATATGTATTTTGCCATTTGAGGCCTGTCGGGAAGCCTCCGCCCCCTCTACCTCTAAGGCCAGATTTTTTTATTATATCTATAACCTCTTGAGAAGTCATCTCAGTTAAAACTTTATACAAAGCTTGGTAGCCGTCATAAGAAATATAATCTTCTATATTTTCAGGATCAATCTTTCCACAATTTTTAAGAGCTACACGAGTTTGTTTTTCATAGAAACTCATATTATGTTGGTTGGAAATAGCCTCTCCATTTTTAGGATTTTTGTAGAGAAGTCTTTCAATAGGTCTTCCGTGAATTATATGTTCAACTACAATTTCATTTACATCTTCCGGCTTTACATGAGTATAAAAAACATTATCCGGCTCAACTTTTACGATGGGACCTTCACCACAAAAGCCAAAACAACCTGTTATAATAGCTTCCACATCACGAATCTTATAGTGGTCCAAAGCCTTATCAAAATTTTCTTTTATTAAATCACTTCTTGCAGAAACGCAACCCGTTCCCTTACAAATAAGTATCTGTAACCTTAAATTATTCATGAGCCACCTCGTCTGCATATTCAAGAGTTTGGTTTTTCATTGAAGCAACCTTTAAAATAAAATTCTTAATAGAATCAGTTTTCAAAGAATTGCACTTTACATTGGCACAAACATTAAAATTAATTTCCACATTGAATTTTTCCTTTTGATTAGGGTCATCTTTAAATAAAAATCTGCAATTTCTCAAGCCATGGCTGCGAACAAAAGTCTTTAATTCATTAAAAAGCTTTTGAATTTCAGCATACTTTTCACTTTCATTGCCTGTTATAAAAATCTCTATAACATCATCCCTATGTAAATCTCCCAAATCTCTTAATATAGTTTTGTCATGCCTTGATTCTTTTATAGCAATAAGTTTTTCCAATGAATCTATCTTAGCCATATAAACCTCCCATTTTGCAAAATCAACTTTCTTATTCCTTAGCCTCTTGTCTGTGAGCTTTTATGATTTCCTTTACATCTTCCGCCTTAACATGGCCGTAAATCTTGTTATTTACACGAACAACAGGTCCTATACCACAAGCACCCACACATCTTATGGAATTTACATTAAAAAGACCATCCTCACTTAAGCCATCAAGATCAACCTTTAATTCTTGCCTAAAAGCATCCATAATTTCCTGACTCCCCTTTACAAAACAAGCAGTGCCCAAGCAAACATCAACTTTAAATTTTCCCATCTTCTTCTCATTGAAAAAAGAATAAAAAGTCACTATACCATTTATTCTGCTGGCAGGTAAATTTGTCAGCCTTGCAATATAAACTTGAAGCTCCGGAGGTAAATATCCGAAAATGTCCTGAGCATAATGAAGAATGCTTATAATATTGTTCTCCTTGTTTTCAAAAGTGTCTATGTAGTCCTTCAAACTCTTTAAAAGAGCATTATCAAGACCGATAGTTTTTAACTTCATAACTATCACCTCTTCTTTATTGTATCCCAATGAAAATGTTTTATCAAAAAAAATTATTCAATTAATAAAAATATATATTTTTTATAATTATTAATTATTTTTCTTATTATTTTATAATTTATTTGTAAATTCCCTTGTTTTTTTAAATTTATGTTTATAATTGATAGTTATTTTTGATTATGAGTTTTTATTCTTTTGTTTTATATTGAGTTTTGTTGAAAATGTTTTCTTTTTTGATTAATGATTAAAATTTCTCGCCTTAACCTTTAAACATCCTTTATGTACCTCTACAGTGATCCGTGTTTCTTTGGTGAGAAAGCAAAATTAATATTTGATTTAAAATATTTTTTAAATTATTTAAAAAATCCTTTCATTTAAATAAATCTATTTTTAACACAACCTTTAAAAATCCTCTAGGGACCGGTTTACCGATCCGCGTGTATAATGTGAGAGAACAAAATAAATATTTGATTTAAAATTTTTTACAAATATTTTTTTATGCTCTACGTAGAGCATTTTTATTTTTTTGTAAACAAAAAAGAGACCTATTAGGTCTCTTTCATTCTTATTTATTCCAAAATTCTGATATGGCTTTTGTTAATTCTTTATGATTATCATCACTCAAATAATCTTTTACCCTATCCCAACTCTTACCATCTTTTCCTAATCCATGAACTAAAATATTCTCCATATTTTACTCACTTATTTCCAAAGTTCTCTCGCCCTTATTTAAATTATTTAGCCATTTATATATTCTCTTAGTCAGTTTCCAAAGCATAAGTCCCAAAATAGTTAATAATGCCCCTACTGCTATAGCTATAATTAAATCTGGAAAAACTCCTAAATTAAAAGATGAATTCTTCATCCATCTAACATCTATGCCTAATAATATTAATATTGTTTTTAAAATAATTGCAATTATAACAAATGGACCACTTAACATAAAAGCCCATGCAGTTATTGCCGTTACTGGAAATACACATATCCAAATGCATGCAGCTAATATATACCACTTTATTTTTCCCATAAATTTTCCTCCTGTAATAATTATTAATGCTTTAATCTGCATTAATTATATCACAGCCCATTTTATACTAATCTATTTTTATTTTTAGATCTACAAAAACTATACTTTTTCCATTTATTAAAGATATCTTAAAGATAAACTTAAATCCTATGCCTTATCTTGCTTATTATTTCTTCAACAAAAACTCCTATAACCATAAAAATTAAACACAAGACCCCCATATATTTGCCAACAGCCTTTCCCACATAAAATGTTCCTGTTCTTGTCAGTTCATAAATAGGTATTCCAAATACTCTAACAGTCAGTGCCCCTATATTTGTACTATACGCTTGACAGTAGGCAAAATATATAGCTATGCCCATACATATAATTGCAATTACAAATCCTAAGATTAAGGCAATAATGATTTTTATTTTTTTATTCATAAATACTCTCCATAATTTAAACTCTTTGTTTTTTACATATTATCTTTTAACCTTTCAGTCCCACAATCTTGATAATAGTGCTAAGCTCTCCACATGTATTAAGACTACTCTGATGATAACCCTACATCAAAAAATAGGTCTGCACGCTCGTTGCAGGATGGAAGCTGGCAAAGGGAAGGAGGCTTGAAAAAAACATCCAGTATGCTTTTAGAAAAGCATAAAAAACTACAAACACTTATCGGTTC
>CAMQDG010000043.1 GCA_946999425.1 uncultured Peptoniphilus sp. | reverse complement strand
CAAAAAACTTATACGACATAATGAAAATAGTATCAATTTAAAATAAAAAGAGGTAAAAATGTCACTTAATATAGTTTTTTATGAACCGGAAATCCATTGGAATACAGGAGCCATAGCAAGGACTTGTGGACTTACTCACTCAAAGCTCCACCTAATAAAACCCCTTGGATTTTCCACTGACGATAAGCATTTAAAAAGAGCAGGCTTAGATTATTGGCACCTGGTAGATATAAGCTACTATGACTCTTACGATGAACTTTTAAAAAAATATCCAGACAGTAACTTTTATCTTGCCACAACAAAGGCAAAGAAAAAATATACAGATGTAAAATATAAGGACGGAGATTTTATAGTATTTGGACCTGAAACAAGGGGATTGCCAGAAGATTTAATATTTTCAAATTATGAAAATGCCATAAGAATTCCAATGCTTAAGGACTTTGGAAGAAGTTTAAACCTTTCAAACTCTGCAAATATAATTTTATTTGAAGCCTTAAGACAACTGAACTTTTTAGACTTAGAATGATTGGAGAAAAAATGATAGAAGCAAACACAATATATTTTGACTTTGACGGAACCTTACACAACACAATGAAAATATATAAAAGTGCCTTAGATGATGGAGTAAAATTTTTAAAAAATTTAGGAATAAAACCCAAAAATTTAAGCCCTGAAACCTATCACACTTGGCTTGGATATAATGCAGGAGAAATGTGGGAAAAAGTCTTACCGGGCATTGATGAGGAAATAAGAAAAAAAGTAAAAATCCTTGTAGGTAAAAAAATGCAGGAAAATTTAAATGAAGGAAAGGGAACCTTATATGAAGGAGTTGATGAGACTCTTTTAGAACTAAAAAAGAGAAATAAAACTTTAGTCTTTCTTTCCAACGCAAGAACATCCTACTATGAAACAGTAAAAAAAGTATTTAAACTGGAAAAGTATTTTGATGACTTTTTAACATCAGAAGCCTTTAAGGAAATTCCAAAAGAAGAAATAATAAAACTAACAATGAAAAGATACAGAAAAAATCACATAGTAGTAGGAGATAGGTTTTTTGACATACAAGGGGGAAGAAAAAACGGCTTGGAAACAATTTTTTGCAACTATGGGTTCGGAGAAAAAGAAGAAGGAAAAGAAGCAAGTACAAGAATTGATGATATAAGAGAACTTTTAGAAATAATTAAATAATAAAAAAAGAGGATAGAATTTTTGAAAGAAAATCAAAAATTTTATCCTTTTTTTATTAAACCATCTTTAAGAAAATTTCAGCCATGGCAAAATAAATTAAAAGAGCCGCTGAATCTATTATAGTAGTAATAACGGCAGAAGCCATAATAGCCGGGTCTATATTTACTCTTTTTGCAAAAAGAGGTAAAAGAGCCCCTAAAAACTTTGAAAATACAACAGTAAAAAATATTGTAAAAGAAATTAAAAAGGCAATTCTTGGTGAAGAAGAAGTAAAAATAATTACCCTTAAAAAATTCACAACAGAAAGAACCGCTCCTGCAATAAGACCGACCCTCATCTCCTTAAAAATAACCTTAATAGCATCAGCCATGGTAATTTCGCCCGTTGCCATTGCACGAATAACCACAGTTGAACTTTGGGCACCACAATTTCCTCCAGTATCAGTAATCATGGGAATAAAAGTAGTAAGAATAATAAATTGGGAAATAATTCCATTAAACCTATCTACAATATGACCGGTAACCGTTGCAGAAATCATTAAAATTAAAAGCCAAGGAATCCTATTTCTTGCTAACTGCCAAGGAGTCTGATCCAAATATTCATCATCAGAAGGATTAATAGCAGCCATCTTGTGAAAGTCTTCTGTAGCCTCTTCTTCAACAATATCCAAGATATCGTCAAAAGTTATAATACCGCAAAGTCTGTGTTCACCATCAACAACAGGAAGAGCAAGGTAGCCATATCTTGTAAACTTGTCTGCAACAACTTCCTGGTCATCAAGAGTATTTACAAAAATAACATCATCAATCATTATATTTTTAATAAGCTCATCTTCTGAGCTTATAACAATTGTCCTTAAAGAAACAAACCCAAGGAGCATTTTATATTCATTTTCAACATAACAAGTGTAGATAGTTTCCTTATCTATACCTGTGGTCTTAATATATTGAAGAGCTTCCTTAACAGTCATCTCAGGTCTTAAACTTACATACTCTATTGTCATTATAGAACCTGCAGAATCTTCAGGATATCTCAAAAATTCATTTACAAGTTTTCTTGTGTCGGGAGTGGAGTTTTTAAGAACTTTTGTTACAACATTGGCAGGCATTTCTTCCAAGACGTCGATCATATCGTCAAAGTATAATTCTTCTAAAATTGAACGGAGTTCTTCATCAGTTATGGAATTTACAATTCTAAGCTTGTTATACATTTCCATATAGGAAAAAACATCAGCTCCCTTTTCCTTGGGAAGCATTCTGAAAATTAAAAGCATAGTCTTATCGTCAAAATCTTCGATAATCTCTGCAATATCAACAACGTTCATTTCAGCTAATGTACTTTTAAGTTCCTTTAAGTTTTTTTCATCAATGAGCTTTTTAAAATATTCTCGGTTTTCCGAATAATCATTATAGTCCATAAGTCACCTCCATAAATTTTGTCCATATCCATTCTAACAGTAAAAATAAAAAAATAAAACTCCGCAAAAAGCGAAGTTTCAAATTAATTTAATTTATTAGCCATGGATTTAAAGAAAAGACCAACAATTTGAGAGAACCTATTTAGCTTTGTAATATAGGCAAAATCATTTCCATAAATAATTTTTTCCTTAGGTAAATCTTCTGGATTTCCCGTAAAAACACCTAAGACATTAATGCCCTTAAGCTTAGCATTTAAAACCTCTTTTGAAGTATCATAAAGGGCAAAATCATCAGTATAATCTTTAACATCTAACTTTCTTCTTCCAAGCATTGCAAGATTAACCTCATCATTAGGTTTTCCATCAGATAAGATAATTAAAAATTTTCTGTCTTCCTTGTTTTTATCAATTAAATAATTCATAAGCTTTATAGCAAGCCCATCCCTATTAGAACCCCTTGCCCGATAAGAAAAAATATCCTTATTTTTTGAAATATCGTCATTATAGTTTCTATATTCACGAATGGTAAGATAATTAAAAAGATTATTAAAAGCCAAAACCCTATTTTTAATTTTCAACTGGCAAAGGGCAGAAGAAATAATATAGGCCTGAATGGCAACTTGAGCTTCTCTTTCATTTTGGCTGGCAGAAGAATCCAACAAAATATCCACAGTAATTTGTCCCTTGTCATCAATAAAATTCTTTTTAAAAACCTTGGGATTTTCCATATAATTTATTTTCCAAAGTTTTGACGCTTCAAGAGAGCCACTTTTTGAATAAAGGCTGTATTCTTCACTTTCCTTTAAAAGAGAATTTTTAATAATTTCCCTTAAATTTCTGATTCCACGAAGATAATGGAGCTTATTTTTTTCAAACTCACTATAATTTTCCTTAAACTTTTCAAGGCTTACTTCCTTATAGTAAGTGTCCTCTTTAAACTGGCCCTTGGTCCAATAGATTTTAACATTGGAATGGATCCCCTTAGAAATATTGTCTTCAAGTTTTTGAATTTGATTTTTTCCAAGAGAAAGCTGACCATAATTTTTTTCTATTACAGAAAGAAAATCTTCATTGCCGGCACTTCCATCCTTTTTATCCTTAACAACCTTTAAATTGTCATAATTTTCTTCAAAAAATTCAGAAGAACCTATATTAAACTTTTCCAGTTCATAATCTTTTAAAAATTGAGAATTGGATATAGAAGAAGTCTTTAAACCAAGAGTCTTTTTACTTTTAATTTTTTCCTTAGTATCTTCTATTTTTTCTTTAGGAATAGTCTTATCAAGATGAAAATATTTAAAATAAATTTCGCTTAAAAAATCCATAAGCTCATTAACATCTTTAATAGAGCTTTTTAAAATTAAATTTAAAATTTCAACTATATTTTTGTGAGCCTTGGGATAAATTCCCCTTTCCAACTGAAAATAAGAAAGAGTAAGCTCGTGGGCAAAAGAAGTATTTCTTGTAAAAGTTAAAGTTTTAAAAATTTCATCACAATAATTTTTCCTAATGGAAATAAGACCAGGCCTTTCCTTAAAAAGCTCTGCCCTTAAATTTTTATCAAGAGTTAAAAAGGCAAGACATAAAAAATCGTCTTTACTATTAAATTTTAAAAAAGTGTTTCTTGCAAAATCAACAAAATAATCCATTTGATATTTTTTAAAAGCATAGCCTAAAAGACAAACTTGATAAAAAGAATCTGGATTAAAAATTTCATAGCCTCTTGCAAGGTAATTTTCAGCCACCGTCCAAAATAAATTGTCTCGACGGTCCTTATTAATTTTCAAAAAAATCCTCCGGCTTAATAGAAAAATCAAAAAGAGTTTTGCAAGTATCCATAACAATTTCCTTTTCATAGGGATCAAAAGCCTTGTCCATTATGCCCATTTCAAGAGAAGGAATAAGGCCAAGACCAATTTTCATAAGTTCAAGAGAAGCAATCATCCCTCTTAAATCTATGGTTTTTGAAGAAATTTCAGAATTTAAGGACTTATCCTGCAAATCTAAAAATAGTCTTGCAAATCTTTCCAAAAACTCCTCTTTTAAATTTCCCTCTTTTTTTAAAATTTTCTTTAAATCTTCAAACTTTATTCTGGGCATATCAATAACTAAAAATCTTGAAACCAAAGCCTCATTTAAATCTCTTGTACCTATATAACCGTAGTTCATAGTAGCAATAAACCTCGAAGCTTCATGTAATTTTAACTTATCATAGCCAGGCACATCTATTACCCTTCTGTAATCAAGAGCCGAATGGATAGCAGAAAGACTTTCATTTTTCGCCATATTAATTTCATCTAAGATACCAAATCCGCCGTAAAATCCACATTCATAAATAGGACCCTTTTTTAAAGTAACCCTGCCATCCTTAAAAGTATCAGATCCTATTAAAGAATCAGAATCAGTGTTTACATTAAGAGAAATCGTCCAAAGGGGTCTTGAAAAAAGAAGAGCCAAATTTTCTCCCAAAACATTTTTTCCCGTTGCCTTAGGGCCACTTAAAAGCAAATGGTGGCCGGATAGGATCCCTGCTATTGCCTTTTCCCAAACCTCTTTACCATAGTAGATAAAGCGTGGATCGGGAATACGGTCCTTAAGATTTTCTTCCAATTTATAAAAAGTCTTAAATTTATCAACTTCTTTTAAGAGAGATTCATTTACTCCCTCACTTAATAAAATATCTTTTAACATTTTTATCCTCCGATAAAATATTATAACAGAAATAAAAAGACCTTATATAGTTTTAATCTTGTAATAAAGTCTTAATAAGGAATCTTACAATTAAATGTTATAATTAAATTAATAAAAAATAGGAGGAGCGTAATGAAAAATTTTAAAAGACATTTGTCAATGTTACTTGCCTTTATAATGCTTGTAACAATAATACCCTTTAAAAGTTTTGCAGTAGATGATGTAAAAATTTACAATGTAAAAGTTACTAATGGAGAATTTGATTTAATGGATTCTTACATTAAAGATGGAAGTAAAAGAATAAATTTGAGCCAATTTAGAAGAGAATATAGTCAAGATCCTTGGAGTCAAGGCTCAGGAAGTTACTATAATAATGTAATTTCATATAGCTATTATGATGGAAATGGAAATACTTATAAAATCCTTGTTCCAAATGATTATTATAGTGGAAATTATATTGTAGTTCTAAAAAATGGTTGGACTGTTGATAGATTGTACATTAATGAAGTTAATACAAGACTTGATAATATAGGATCTGAACAATATTTAAAAGATAATTCAAAATTTACTATTGATGGGATAGATTTAATGTTTGAATTGCCTATTCTTGGTCCAAATCAAACAGGAACATATAAGTTTGATAATAAAGCAGAGGATGTTAGGTTTTATGGAGGAGATAAAGTTTTCGTTGAAAGACTTGAAAACAATGGCTATGGAAGACAAAGCATATTTAAAAATCATAAGATAACATTAACCATAAAAGAAAGTGGAAAAAAGGATATTTCATATGATGTTGAATATAAACCAAATCCAAATTCATTAAGCATTAACTATGCATATATAGTAGGAAATAACCTTGTTTTAAATGTTACTTCTGATTTCGGAATAAACGAAAGAGCAATCCAATATAGCGCAAGAGGGGATAGAGATTATAGAGAAATAGATTATAATCATGGTCTTGGATATTCCTCAAATAATAGATATCTTTTAGGAAGTTATAGCGAAAACTATTATGACCCCAATAAGATTTACGACAAAAATGATTATGTTATAAAAAATGTTCTTAAGCCATCTATTCAAGATATTAGAGTAATAGATAATGCTGGAAAAGAAAAAATTATAAGTGTAAGAATTGAGTCCGACGATGACATGAAAGTCTTATACGGAACAGCACCAAAGCAAGTTTTAGACTTTTTAAATAAGATCAAAAACGGCATTGATGTTCCAAGAGTTAAAACAAAGGATTTAATCATCCTTAAAAAGGGTGAATACCTTGACACTTTTAGAGAATTTGGAAATGAAATAAAAGATACCTTTAGAAATTTCAGCCAATATGAACTTACTTTCTCTTCACCACAAATTAATAATTTCTCTTCAAACTATCAAAAATTTGACAGCATAGGAAGATATGAAATTGAAATTGCAAGAACAAACTCTTCAGATAAATTTAAATTTACAGTCCTTGTAATTGATGGAAAAAACAATGTTTTAAATTATGAACTTGTTAAAAATCCAAAGGTAAAGAAAGAAACCTTTAAGCCTATGGAAGCTTTTAAATTTAACACATCAGACAAGAAAGATCCAAACCCCATAGGATATTATGCAATCTATGACGGAAAATATTACAGAATGAATGATGACATTAAATTTAAAGCAGGAGAAACAAAGGCAAAATTCACTGTAAGAGATATTATAAACAACAGAGATATTCAAGTAGAAATTGAAAAATCAATGTTACAAACAATGACAAAAGCTGAAGCAAGAAGCAAATTTAAGGATATTTTAAACCATTGGGCTGAAGATAATATTGTTACTATGGTTGCTATGGGTATAATAAACGGATATCCAGACGGTACTTTCAAACCTGAAAACAAGATTTCATATAGAGAAGCCCTTTCAATGCTTGGACTTTTCGCTCAAACTGTTGACGAAAATAAAGTTAATAAAGTTGTAAACGAAAATCCTTACTTCTCATTATCAACATGGGGAAATGAAAATGTAAAATATGTCCTTCAAAGAATACCTACAAATATTTTCTCAGGAAAAGACCTTGAAAATAATATTACAAGAGAAGAAGTAGCCTATGTAATTGCTCATCTATTTAAATATAACAACACAGGAAGCGACAACGGTCTTTCAGACCTTTCAAGTTCAGCATATGTTCAAGAAGTTAGACAATTAATTTCAGCAAGAACCATAAGCGGATATCCTGATGGAAAATTCAAACCTAAGAACAACATTAAAAGAAGCGAATTTGCAAAAATGTTATTCTTTGTACCTGGAATCAACTTTGATTTTGTAAAATAATAAAAAATTAAGAAAAGGCGGACCTTAGGTCTGCCTTTTTTCATATGTAAAAAATAAATTTTAAAAATGCTTCACATAGAACGTAAAAAAATATTTATAAAAAAATTTAAAATAAATTTTAAATCGAATATTTATTTTTTTCTCTCACAAAAGACACGCGGACCGGTAAACCGGTCCCTACAGCCCACAAAGGCCTACGCACAAATTTATGGTAAATATGATTCACAAAAGTAAACCCACGCAAATTAATAATGGGAAACAAAATAAAAAATGAAAAAGAATAAATACAGATTAAACCTCCGCAATCGAATGTAGGGACCAATTTATTGGTCCGGTCGCCGTTAGGCGAATTTATTAAAATAAAATAAAAAAATGAGAAAAAGTAAATACAGATTCAACCTCAATTGAAACAATAGGAAAGAAAAGCGTAAGCTTTTCCACCAATAAAAAGCGTTTCGAGGGGTAAGGAGGGGGAGCCGCGAGGGGGACGTTAGGGACAATCGCAAGTCCATTAGTCCCCCTCGCGTTATTTATGTAAAATAAAAAACGAGAAAGAATAAATATAGAAAAAAGATCAATTGAAAATTTTTAAAAACAAAAATGCTCTACGTAGAGCGTAAAAAAATATTTTATAAAAAATTTTGATTTTTTTCTCTTACAAAAGACACGCGGACCAACAGCAAATATCTGCTATTGGTCTGGTGGAGAATCCGAATAAAAGAAAAAAACATAAAAATAAAAGACTCTAATGAGTCTTTCATTTTTTAGAGATTTATTATGCATTAGTTAGTCCGGTTAAAAATTAATGGACTTAAGATATTTGATTGGATAAATAACAAATCTTTTACAATATGTATTATTTATCCGGTAAAATCGGCTATAATCTGGTATTTTATTTGTATTAATTTATTTTTCATGGTTAATATAAAATATAATTTATGAGAGGTTCAGATTTATTTTACCTATCAAATAGCTTAAATATATGATAGCAATTATCACTAATCTTGTCAATCATTTTTTTTTAAAATTTTTGAAAATTTTTTATTTTAAATTTTATGATAGAAAATTGTTTTTATCCTTAATAGGGGTATATATTTAAAAATAAAACAAATTTGATGAGGAGAGAAAAAAATGAAGATTTTTCCTATAAAGGCCTTTGAAGATAATTATATTTGGCTTATTGAAAAAAATAATGGAGTAATTATTGTTGATCCTGGTCAAAGTAAAGATCTTTTAAATTATTTAAGGAACAAAAAGCCATATGGTATTTTACTTACTCATAACCATTATGACCACACAGGAGGGGTCATGGACATTAAAAAAGTTTATGGAGATATTTTGGTATATGGTCCAGAGGAAACTAGCCTTATAAACGATGTGAACCTTTCTGACGGAGATGTTTTTAGCCTTATGGGTTTGAATTTTTCAGTTATGGAAACTTCTGGGCATACCCATGGTCACCTTTCTTATTTATTTGATGACAATCTATTTTGTGGAGATGCTCTTTTTATGGCAGGATGTGGTAGGGTTTTTACAGAAGATTACCAGTTGGCTTTTAATACTATTGAAAAGTTTAAGGGTCTTAGTGATTTTATAAAGGTTTATCCGGCTCATGAATATAGTCTTCATAATTTGGATTTTTCTAAAAAATTTATGCCCAGTGATAGGGTGGATGAAGAGTATAGACGGGTTAAGGCTCTTAGGGAAAATAATAAGGTAACTTTACCTACGACCATAGGCCTTGAAAAGGAAATAAATCCTTTTTTTAGAGCCAATGATTTTAAAGATTTTGTAAGGCTTAGAAAGGAAAGGGACAATTTTTAATAAAACTATTTTTAATAAAAAATAAAAAAACGATGAGATTTAATTTTCTCATCGTTTTTTTGAATTATAAAAATCTTTATTTATCATCTTTTGTATGGCATGAGCCATTGTCGCAACCACAGTCACAGCCGCAGTCACAACCCTTAGTTTTTTTAACATGCTTTATAGCAAAAACTACTACGATTAAAAGGATGATACCTATAATCCAAGTTCCCATTAGTTAAGCACCTCCTTATTTTTTAAATCTTTTTCATATAGACTTTCTTTTGCTCTGTCAGGTCTGAATATGAAGTATAGATAAACTATAAGGATAACCAAAGCTACTCCTGTTCCTAAGCTGAAAGCTTCTTTTAATATAAGAACTTTTCCAAATTGATAGATCATAAGAGCTATTGTATAAGAGAAACAAATTTGGTAAGCAGTTGCAAAGGCAAACCATTTTGCTGAACCCATTTCTGCTTTTATTGCACCTAAAGCTGCAAAGCAAGGAACTGTAAGTTGGTTAAAGAATACAAAGGCAAAAATAGTTACAGGGTTAAATTGTGTGCTTAAAAGTTGTACAAGGGGAGCAAGGTTATCTTCAACATCTCCAAGACCTGCAACAACTCCATAAGTTCCAACAACAACTTCCTTTGCAACAAGACCTAAGATTGTAGAGACAGTAGCCATCCAGTTTCCGAAACCTAAAGGTTTAAAGATAAAGGAAAGTTTCTTTCCTACAAAAGCAAGGATTGAATCTGCTGAAGCTTCGTCCCAAGAAAGGAATTGACCGCTTGTAGAAATATTTTGTAAGAACCAAATAACAATAGTCATAAGAAGGATTATTGTACCAGCTTTTACAACGAAAGCTTTACCTCTGAAATATGTTGCACGAAATACGTTATAAGCACTTGGCATATGATATTCAGGAAGTTCCATTACGAAAGGAGCAGGATCACCGTGGAATAGGTTGGTCTTTTTAAGCATAATTCCTGAAAGAATTACGGCAATAATTCCTCCGAAGTACCAAACTGGACCATACCACCAAACTCCTGGGAAAAATGCTGCGAAAAGTGCTATAATGGCAGTCTTTGCACCACAGGGCATAAAGGATGAAACCATAATTGTCATACGTCTATCATTGTTATTTTCAATGGTTCTTGTTCCCATAATTGCAGGAACTGAACAACCTGTTCCGATTAAAATAGGAATAAATGATTTTCCTGAAAGTCCAAATCTTCTAAAAATTCTGTCCAAAATAAAGGCTATTCTTGACATGTAACCGCAGTCTTCCAAAATTGCTATACAAAGGAAAAGAGCAACAATTACAGGTAAGAATCCTAAAACAGCTCCAACTCCTGCGACTATACCATCAACAATAAGAGATGTAAGCCAAGGAGCAGTACCAGCACCTTCTAAAAACTTTTGAATGTTTCCTCCTACAATTTCTCCGAAGAATACATCATTTACCCAGTCAGTCACAGGACCGCCAACGATTTTTACAGCAAAGTAATAAATACCTATCATTAGAATTGCAAAAATTGGAATTGCTAAAAATCTGTTGGTAACAATTTTATCTATTTTGTCAGATGTTGTAAGTCCTAGATTTTTTTTCTTTACTGAATTTTGAGTAAGCTTTGTTACAAAGTTATATCTGTTGTCAGTAACTATTCCTTCAGCATCGTCATCATAAGATTCTTCAAAATCATCTCTTATTTCTTTAAGTCTTTTGCTTTCTTCAGAAGTAAGAGAATAATCTTCTAAGACTTTTTCGTCTTCTTCAAACATCTTTACAGCCAACCATCTTTTTGAGATATGGTCTCTGATGGAAGAAAAGTTTTCAATTTCTTTAAAAGCTTCTTAGATTTTAGGTTCAAAAGTTATAAGCTCTTCATTTTTAGTTGATGCAAGTTTTTTAGCTTCTTCAATTAAAGTATCAATATTCTTGTGACGAAGAGCTGAAATTTCAACAACTTTACACTTTAAAATTTCCTCCTTTGTTTTCTTATCTTTGATCGTAGCAACCTTAAGATCTACATCCTTAGGAGCCATCACAAGATTAATCAAAATATCACCCCATTATTTAAAATTTAACTTTTAAAAGAATTTATTTAAATTTATAAAAAACTCCGAAATGCCTTTTAATAAAATTATCAATATTAAAAGGCATTAAATAATGTACTATAAGTGATACATAAAATTAATGATATTAATTATATTTTAAAATAAAAAATAGATAAAATTTTATAAAAAAGAAATTTTAATTTATAATATTTAAAACAAATTAAAAAAATATTTTTAAAATATAATTATATTTATTAAACAGGAGAAAAAATGAAAGGAATTAGTGCAAATTTAATAATAGCTTTAGGATGTATTGTTCCAGGACTTATGACAGGACTTGGAGCAATACCCATATTTTTTACAAAATCAGTATCGCAAAAGGCTCTTGATGTACTTTTAGGAGCGGCAGCAGGAGTCATGCTTTCAGCAACCTGTTTTTCCTTAATACTTCCCAGCATAGAATATGGAGGAGGAGATTTAAAAGCAGTATTAATTGCATCGGCGGGTATATTTTTAGGGGCTTTAATGCTAGATATGATTGATAAATATGCACCCCATGAGCATTTAATAGATAAAAGAGTTGAAGGGAAAAATACTGAAAGTTTAAAGAAAATTTGGCTTTTTGTAATTGCCATAACAATTCATAATTTTCCCGAAGGACTTGCAACAGGGGTAGGATTTGGAACGGAAAACATTTCAAATGGTATAGCAATAGCTTTAGGAATAGGACTGCAAAATATGCCTGAAGGAATGGCAGTAGCCCTTGCCCTTGTAAGAGAAGATTATTCAAAGAAAAGCGCCTTTTTAATTGCATTATTTACAGGACTCGTTGAACCCCTTGGAGCTTTTTTAGGCTTTGGTTTAGTATCTATATTTAGACCCTTAATAGGATTTATCCTAGCCCTTGCAGGAGGAGCTATGCTTTTTGTAATAAGCGATGAAATAATCCCCGAAACTCATTCCAACGGTTTTGAAAGGGAAGCAACATATGGAATTATAATAGGCTTTACAATAATGATGATTTTAGATATACTTTTAGGATAAAAATAAGGAGGAAAAAATGAAAGATAAAAGATTTAAAAAAATTTATGGACAAGGCTTTGTAGGCAATCTAAATATCTTTATAGATTTGGAAACTGGAGTAAATTATTTGTTATTTGTAAACGGATACGCAGGAGGTCTTACACCCCTTCTTGATAAGGACGGAAAAGTAGTAATAACAGATCCAAGGGAATATGAAGATTAAAAAATAAAAATGCTTCACGTGAAGCGTAAAAAATATTTTGTAAAAAAATCGTGGTAGGTCTCATGCAACTATTTGCCCAAATCTTTGATT
>CAMQDG010000042.1 GCA_946999425.1 uncultured Peptoniphilus sp. | reverse complement strand
TGTATTTATTCTTTCTCATTTTTTATTTTGTTTCCAATCATTCGCCTTACGGCGATCGGACCAATTGCAGATATTTGCAACCAAATCAAAGATTTGGGCAAATAGTTGCATGAGACCTACCACGATTTTTTTTTCAAAAATCGTGGTAGGGCTTCAAAGTTGGTCCCTACATTCCCTTACAAGGTTTTAATTTTATTTGCATTAAAAAAATCCATTGAAATTTTTTCCAATGGATTTTATTTTTTATAATTATTCTATTTCTGCTTTTAATTTCTTTTCTCTTTCAATTGCTTCTGCTAGTTTTGGAACTATTGCGTTTAGATCTCCTACTAGTCCCAAGTCTGCAACTTCAAAGATTGGTGCTGTTTCATTTTTGTTTATTGCTATTATTAAATCAGATTCTTCCATTCCTGCTAAGTGTTGGATTGCTCCTGAGATTCCAAGGGCAAAATACACTTCAGGTCTTACTGTTTTACCTGTCTGTCCTACTTGACGGTCTTTTGTGATCCATCCTGCGTCTACAACTGCTCTTGATGAAGAAATTTCTGCTCCAAGGACATTTGCAAGTCTTTCAAGATTTTCAAATCCTTCTGGTCCTCCGATTCCACGTCCTGCTGATACCAGGATACTTGCTTCTGTAATATCTTTTTTCTTTGATTCTGCTTTTTCAATGCTAACTATTTTAACATTCATGTCTTTTGGTTCAAAGTCTATTTTTTCTTCTATTACTTGGCCTTTTCTGCTGGAATCATTTTCAAGGGCTTTCATAACTCCTGGTCTTACTGTTGCCATTTGAGGTCTAAATTCTTCACATAGGATTGTTGCCATAAGGTTTCCGCCGAAAGCAGGTCTTGTCATCATTAATAATTTTGTTTCTGGATCTATTTCAAGTTTTGTACAGTCTGCTGTAAGTCCTGTGTGAATCCTTGATGCAAGTCTTGGTGCTAGGTCACGTCCGATTGAGCTTGCCCCGTAAATTACTATTTCTGGATCATATTTTTTAATTATAGTGTAAATTGTCTTTGTGTATGGTTCTGTTACATATTCTTTTAAAATAGGATCTTCTACAATTATTACTTTATCTGCCCCGTGGTGAATTAAAAGTTCTGCGTGTTGTTTTACATTTTCACCAATAAGCATTGCTACTACTTGTTGACCTAAGTCATCTGCAAGTTCTCTTGCTTTTCCAAGTAATTCTATACCTACTTTTTGTAGTTGGTTGTCTCTTTGTTCTATAAATACAAATACGTCTTTACTCATTAAATTCACCCCTTATATAATGTACTTTTCTTGTAATTTAGCTACAATTGCTTGGGCTGCTTCATCTGCATTTAGGTCTGTAAGAAGAACGCCTTTGCCTTTTCCTTGTTTAGGGAATGATTTTTTAACCTTTGTTGGTGAACCTTTTAGTCCTATGTCCGCAAGGTTAAGTTTGTCTTTAATGTCATCAAGTCCCCAAGTTGTGATTTCTTTTTGATATGCATCAAAAATACCACCTACTGACATATATCTTGGTTCAGCAAGTTCTGTTAGGGCTGTAATTAAGCAAGGAAGTTCTACTTCCAAATTGTGATATCTATCTTCAAATTGTCTTTTAACTTTTACGCATCCATCTCCAAGTTCAAGTTCTTCAACGTAGGAAACTTGAGGTAGGTGTAAGTGTTCTGCAATTTGAGGTCCTACTTGAGCTGTATCTCCGTCTATTGCTTGTCGACCTGTAATTATTAAATCATAATCCAAATGCTCAAGAGCTCCTGCTAGTGTACTTGATGTTGCCCAAGTATCTGCTCCTCCGAAAGCTCTATCTGTTACAAGGACTGCTTTGTCTGCTCCCATGGCAAGAGCTTCTCTTAAGGCAAGCTCTGCTTGAGGCGGCCCCATTGATACAACTGTTATTTCAATATTTTCAGGATCTTTATCTTTTATTCTAAGTGCTGCTTCAAGTCCTGATTTATCATCAGGGTTAATTATACTTGGAACCCCTTCTCTAATAAGTGTATTAGTTACCGGGTCAAGTCTAACCTCATTTGTATCAGGTACTTGTTTTATACAAACTACTATTTTCATACTCTCCTCCTATTTAACTCCCATCCAGCCTGAAACTACCATTCTCATTACTTCTGAGGTACCTTCGTAGATTTCAGTTATTTTTGCATCTCTCATCATTCTTTCCATTGGATAATCTCTTGTGTAACCATATCCTCCAAATAATTGAAGGCATCTTCTTGTTACATCTGAGGCATTTTCAGCTGCAAATAGCTTTGCCATTGCTGCAAAATGTCCATAAGCTTGTCCTATACCCTTTGTATAAGCTGCTCTATATACTAAAAGTTTTGCAGCTTCAGTTTTTGTTTTCATATCAGCAAGTTGGAATTGAGTGTTTTGGAATTGAGAAATGCGTCTTCCAAATTGTTTTCTTTCTTTTGTGTATTGAACTGTTTCATCAATTGCACCTTCTGCAATACCCAAGGCTTGAGCTGCAATACCTATACGGCCTCCGTCAAGAGTTTTCATTGCAAGACCAAATCCCTTGCCTTCACGACCAAGTAAGTTTTCTTTAGGAATTCTGCAATTTTCAAAAATAAGCTCACAGGTAGAAGATGCTCTTATTCCCATTTTGTCTTCTGGCTCTCCAACTCTAAATCCAGGAGTTCCTCTTTCAACTATAAAAGCTGAAATTCCTTTTGTTCCCTTTGATTTGTCAGTCATTGCAATAATTATAAATATATCTGCAAAACCTGCATTTGTAATAAATATTTTTGTTCCATTTAGAACATATTCGTCTCCCTCAAGAACTGCTGTTGTTTGTTGTCCTGCAGCGTCTGTTCCTGCACCAGGCTCAGTTAATCCGAAAGCTCCTATTTTACGTCCTGATAGTAAGTCTGGTAAATATTTACGCTTTTGTTCTTCTGTTCCATTTTCATAAATAGGAGCAGCACAAAGTGAAGTATGGGCCGATACAATTACACCTGTAGTTGCACATTTTTTTGATAATTCTTCAACTGCCATTGCATAGGCAAGGTAATCTGCACCTTGTCCACCGTATTCTTTTGGAAAAGGTATTCCAAAAAATCCATACTTAGCCATTTTTCTAACATTTTCCATTGGTGGCTCATCTGTTTTGTCGATGTCTGCAGCAATAGGTTTAACTTCATTTACAGCAAATGCTTCATACATTTGTTGTAAAAGAGCATGCTCCTTATCCATTCTAAAATCCATTTAAAGTCCCCCTTAAAATTTTTATATACTATGTTAATTAAATAACATTCTTTAATAATTATATCACTCCGATATAAACTTGCAAGCAATTTCAATTTTTTTCAAGGACTTTATAATGCTTAAAAAGCCTTATATTTTTTAACCTATTATTTTATTTTTCATAAAGTTTTTTTCTTAATATTGTTTTGTATTCTTCAACTCCTGGTTGATTAAAAGGATCAACTCCTAAAATTTTTGCAGAAACTTGGCAGGCATACTCAAAGAAATAAAAAATATATCCTAAGTTAAATGCATCAATTTTTTCAATTTCTAATAAAAGTTGATTGCTGCCATGAGATTTCATAACTGCTTTTCTTGTAAGGTCATTAAGCTCATTTAAAGTCATATTTAAATCAAGACCATAATCTTCTAAGGATACTTCCAGATTCAAATTTGATTTTAAAGGATAGATAGTGGTTTCAAAAAACATCTGCCTTCCCGATTGAATATATTGACCTAAGCTGTGAAGATCTCTTGAATTAATCACATAAGTTGGCAAAATTCCCTTACCCTCTTTTCCTTCACTTTCGGCAAAAAGCTGTAAAATCCATTTTAATAAATATTCCAAGTCCGGTTCATATACTGTAAAAATTTCAACAAAAAGATTTTCTTCGTAAAATTTGTTTCTGTAAGTAGCATAGGAAATTGCATGATCCACATTGACACTTAAAGCTCCATCAATAACCTTATCAACATCAATTCCCGCAAAAGCCATAGGAACGAGACCAACGCAGGTTAAAACTGAATATCTGCCTCCAACTTCTGAGGAGATTTCTATAAAATTATGACCGTTTTTTTTGCAGGCCCGTCCAAGTTTTGAATCTAAGGACTGACTCATAATAAAAATTCTTTTATCATAGTCAATAAATTTATTTTTCATAAATTCTTTCATATATGTGTAGGCAATAATAGTTTCAAGAGTATTGCCCGATTTGGAAATAACAAGGAGGGCAAAATCTTCATCTAAGTCCGACAGTTTTTTTAAAGCTGCCCTTGTAGAAAGGCTGTTGCCTATAAAATGTATTTTATTTTTTTGTGGATTTAAGGCACTAATTGCAGCCTCAGCTCCTAAAAAAGAGCCTCCTATTCCTGCAACAACAAGGGTTTTTCCTGCCTTTTCAATTGTTTTTGCAATCTCCTTTGCCCTTTTAGCTTCTTCTCTTAAAAAATTAAAGTCCGTCCACAAATAATCTGCATTTCCATATTTTTCTTTATTTTCTTCAATCTTGTCTTTTATTGACCTGTCAAAATTATATTTATAAGTTTTAAAATTCATTACAACACCTTAAATAATACGCAAGTAATGTCATCTTGCTGGTCCTTATATTTATAAAGTTCAAGTTTTTCTTTAATTACATTTACCTCATCAATACTATTTTCATTTAAAATATTGGCAATCCTTTCAATACCAAAGGGCTCTCTATTTTTATTTACAGTTTCCACAATCCCATCAGTCATAAAAAGAAGTTTATCACCACAAAATAAATCCACTGAACTTTCTTCGTAATTTACATGGTCAAAGACTCCAGAAATTGGAAAGCCTCTGGAAATAAGTTCATAAGAATTTCTATCACGAGTTAAAATTGGGCAGGGATTGTGTCCTGCGTTGGAAAAAAGAAAATTGTCTTTTTTTCTGTTATAAACTCCATAAAAGCAGGTAAAATAAATTCCTGGATCAATATTCAAAGAAGAAAATCTGCTTTTTATCTCTTCAAGAGTTCTGGATGGACTTAGAAGAGTTTTGGTAGAAATATTTTTAAACAAAAGATTTATAAACATGGTTATAAGAGAAGATTTAAAGCCATGTCCTACAACGTCTGCTATATAAATTCCCATATTGTCTTCGTTAATTTCAAACACATTAAATAGATCTCCGCTTAAAATATTTGAAGGACTATAAAAATAATCTAACTTTAAATTTTTAAAAAATCCCTTTTCTGGAATAAGGGACTTTTGAATTTTTTGGGCATCAAGCATTTCAAGAGTAAGTTCCTTGTTTTTATTTATTATTTGCCCCTGAAGCTTTTTCTCCATTGTTACATTTCTAAAAACTTCAACTACTCCAAGTATCTTTCCCTCTTCAGAATGCACAGGAGAGCATTTAACGGAGTAATAATTCCCCTTGATGTATTCCTCCCTTTGAATGATTTCGCCGGTCCTGAGGGACCTCTGAGCCACAGAGACGTTACAAAAAAAGCCGTCCCCCGGATTACAGGTCATAGTTGTTTCATCAGCGCCAAAAAATTCTTTCATTGCTGAGTTGACAAAAATGACATTATTATCCTTATCTATGACTCTGACAAGGTCTGCAATGCCATTTAAGACTGTATTATTAATATTAAAATCCAAATTTTGTCCACTCATTTTTCACCCCTATTTTTTAGGTCTCGGTCCGTAATATTGATAATAATAAGTTTTTATGCCTCCATTATAAAGTTTTCTATTTCTGTCGGCTTTCTTATTAAAATCTTTTTCAAAATTTTCATCTGATGTAATTATATAAAAAGACCAGGTCTTTAAACTTTTGTAAATTTTCCCAAGTTCTTTTTGTAGATCACTTACTTGGTCTTTAATTCTCACTCCATAGGGAGGGTTTGTAATTAAAACTCCATAATCATCAGGCAGATCCAATTCAAATATATCTTTTTTAAAAAAAGTTATATCTTGGCTTAAATCCATTAACTCTGCATTGTTTTTGGCAATTTCTATGGCCTTATAGGAAATGTCGCTGGCAACAATATCCAATTTTTTATTTAAGAGTATCTCTGAATAACACTTAGACTTTTGATCTCTAAAATCTTTTTTGTCAGTAAAGGAAAAATTTTCAAAATCAAATTTTCTCATAAGACCTGGTGCAATATTTCTTCCTATCATAGCAGCTTCAATGGCAATAGTTCCCGATCCGCAAAAGGGATCGCATAAAAGCCTTTTGGAATTCCAATAACTTAAACTTACAAGGCCTGCTGCCAAGGTTTCACTAATAGGAGCCTTATAATTTATTTCCCTATAGCCTCTTTTGTGAAGCCCCTCGCCTGAAGTGTCTAAGGTTATAGATGCAATATCATTTAAAAGGGAAACTTCAAATTTATATCTTGGTCCGTCCTTTTCAAAATATGATTTTTTATAAATTTTTGAAAGTCTAGTAATAATTGCTTTTTCAGTTATTCTTTGACAATCGGAAATTGAAAAAAGTTTTGACTTTCTACTTCTTCCTTCAACAATAAAATTCGCATTTTCAGGAATAAAATCCTCCCAGGGAAATCCTGAAACGCCGTCAAAAAGTTCTTCAAAACTTAGGGCCTTAAAATTTAAAAATTCTATTAAAACCCTATCTGCTGTTCTAAGTCTTAAATTTAACTTATATATATCTTTTAAATCTCCCTCAAGGGTCAATCTTCCATTTTCAACTTCAGCCTTATAGCCTAAGTTTTCTAATTCTCTTTTAAGGACACTTTCCAGTCCGAAAGTTGTTGTCGCAATAATTTTCATGAATCCTTATACTCCTTTGCCCATTTGAAAATATATAGGGCATAAAGACCTATAACTATAAGTCCGAATAAAATATCTTCCCATCTAAAGACTTCCTTGCCACTATAAGCACGAAGTCCGCACCTTACAACTATGTATAAAATAATAGCTAAAGAAAAAAATATAAGTTTCTTTATTCTTTCCTTCTTGCTTAAATTTTTATTTTCAATTTTTAATTCTTTTTTTATGCGAGCTTGCCTTTTTTGAGCCTCTCTTCTCTTAATTTTTTCTTTCTTCCAGGTATTTTCTATGTAAGAAAAAAATCTTTCCTTAAAATTTTTTTTCATAAAGCACCTCTAAACTATTCTAACCTTTAATCACTTTATTTAAAAGAGCGGAGAAAAATTAATTTAAAGGACATATATATAGTATAATAACTAATAAGAAAGTAATAACTAATAAGAACGTGAGGTAGAGAATGAATATTTTAGTTTGTATAAAAATTGTTCCTAAAGTTTCAGATGTAAAAGTTGACAGAGAAACGGGAAATTTAATAAGAGACGGTGTAAAGAGCATAATCAATCCCCCAGATGTCCATGCTCTTAAAATGGCAATAGATTTAAAAAATAAAACTAAGGGAAGAGTTACTGTAATAACTATGGGACCGGAATTTGCAAAAGAATTTTTAAGATATGCAATTGCAATGGGAGCAGATAGTGGTTATATAATAAGTTCTCCTGATTTTAGAGGATCTGATACCCTTGCAACAAGTTATGTCCTATCAAGAGCTGTAAAGACAATAGGTAATTTTGATTTGGTTTTAACAGGCTCTCAAACTATTGATGGAGATACAGCTCAAGTAGGACCAGAGCTGGCAGAACACTTATCCTTTAATCAAGCAACTTATGTTTCAGACCTTGAATATATAGACAATAAATTAATAGCTAAAAGAAATATTTTTAACGGAATCGAAAAAATTCAAGTGGAACTTCCTGCTTTAATTACAGTTTTAAAGGGAAATGTAAATATTAATGACTATAAGGATAAGGTTGATGATAGTCTTGAATTTAAAATTTTAAGCCCTGACGATATAGGGGCAGACCCTTCAAGAATTGGTCAAAAGGGTTCTGCGACTCTTGTGGCTGAAGTTTTCCCTCCAGATGAAATTTCAAAGGGTCAAATTTTAGAGGGGCAAACTGAGGAAAAAATTGAAAAAGTTCTTAAAATCCTTAAAGATAAGAATTTTATAAGGTAGGTGAATAAATTGGAAAATAATAAAAATATATGGATTGTCCTTGAAGAATATAAGGGTTCTTTAACAAGTCTTTCTAAAGAAGTCCTGTCAAAGGGAAGACAAATTGCAGACTCTTTAAATTCAAATCTTATAGGTCTTGCAATTTCTAACAAGGCAGATGATCTTGCAAAGGAAGCTATTTCTTATGGAGCTGATAAGATAATAAAAGTTGAAGATCCTCTTTTAAAAAATTATTCTACAAAGGCATGGACAAAAATCCTTGAAACTTTAATAAAAAAATATAAACCCTATACAATTTTTATAAGTGCTTCTGAAAACGGAAGAGATTTAGGGGGAAGAATTTGTTCCAGAATGGGTCTTGGCCTTGTGGCTGAATGTTCCCAAATAGAACTTACTGAAAATAAAGATGATATAAAATGGATAAGGCCTTCCTTTAGTGGAAAATTATTATCTGATATAAGAATAACTACAAAACCTATGATAGGAACTATAGGACAGGGAGCTTTTAAAGCAGGT
Organism: uncultured Peptoniphilus sp.; assembly: GCA_946999425.1. Taxonomy (GTDB): domain Bacteria; phylum Bacillota; class Clostridia; order Tissierellales; family Peptoniphilaceae; genus Peptoniphilus_B. The sequence continues at coordinate 4,843 of CAMQDG010000042.1, read as the reverse complement.
AAAAAAGATTTAAGTAGAATCGGAGAAATTATAGAAGAAAAAATTTCTATAAATGAAGATGAAATAGGTTGTAAATTTATTTTCTTTGAAGAAATTCCCTTTGATACAAATTCAGTAAGACTTGATGAAGCTGATGTTATAGTTGCTGGAGGATTGGGCCTTAAAGACAAAAAAAATTGGCATTTAATTGAAGAACTTGCTCAGGCCCTTCATGGAACAAGTGGAGCAACAAAACCCCTTGTAGATAATGGTTGGCTTGATAAAAGTAAACAAATAGGAATTTCCGGCACAAAGGTAAAGGCAAAACTTTATATAGCTGTTGGAATAAGTGGTGCCCTTCAACATAGAAAGGGTATGGAAGATTCAGACCTTATTATTGCAATTAACAATGATGAAAATGCAGATATCTTTAAGGTTGCCCACTATGGAATAGTTGGAGATTTGTTTGAAATCCTTCCAAAAATGACTGAAGAAATAAATAAAAATAATAATAAATTAAATTAAATTTTAAGGCGTAAATAATTTTTTGCGCCTTTTTATTTTATAAATTTAGAAATTTTTTAGTCTTTGTTAAACTTTTTGTAACTTCATATCCTCTATCTTTGTGTTATACTAAACTTTAAGAGGTGATATTATTAAAAAGCTCATTGAAATAAAAGACCTATATAAAATTTATAAGATGGGTGATGAAAAAGTTCGTGCCCTTGATGGGATAAATCTTGATATTTATGAAGGTGAAATTTTATGCCTTTTAGGAACATCAGGAAGCGGAAAGTCAACTTTGTTAAATATGGTGGCAGGTCTTGACAGACCAACTTCCGGTCAAATTATTATTGGCGGAATACATATAGAAAAACTTTCCGAAGAACAGATTACAACCTTTAGACGACTCAATGTTGGTTTTATCTTTCAATCTTATAATCTTATTAAAACTTTAAATGCTCTTGATAATGTTGCTCTTGGTCTTATTTTTAAGGGCCTTGCAAAGAAAAAACGTGATGAACTTTCTAAGGACATCCTCGAAAAAGTTGGCCTTGGGGACAGAATTTACCATAAGCCCAACGAAATGAGTGGTGGTCAACAACAAAGAGTTTCCATTGCAAGAGCTTTTGTAGATAAGCCGAAAATTATGTTTGCCGATGAACCTACGGGAAATTTGGATACAAATACTTCCTTTGAAATTATGGATTTAATGTGTTCTATGGCAAGAAATTATAATCAAACTTTGATTATTGTTACCCACGATACCGAAACAAGTATATATGCCGACAGAATTGTGGATATGAGAGATGGCAAAGTAATAAGCATAGAAGAAAACAATGCAAAAATTCCAAAGGGAGGACAAAAGGAAGAATGAAAAAATTTTTAACTATATTTCTATCATTAATACTAACATTTACAAGTTTCCCAAGTCTTGTAAGTGCAGGTTCAATTACAGAAAATGTGGGCAAATTAGATGTTTTTGCTAACCAAACAACTAATTTAAGCGAAGGCGGAGATGCAAAGGTTGATGTTACAATAAGAAATAATATTTTTAGCGGAAATGATACAAATAAAGCTATAGTAAAAAATCTTACAGTGCAAGCTGTTATAGTAAATCCAGAAAAAGTTTTTATAAAAAATGACGGATACGTATTTAAAGATGGTGTAGACATAGCACCTAATTCAGAAATGCCTGGTTCTTTTAGTATAGTAGCGGAAAAAGATTTTACTACAAAAACTGTAGCTGTAAATATTATTCTTAAATACTATTTGAATGGACAATTTCAAACTCAAACTGAAACTATTTATGTAAGGGTTAATGCTCCTGAAAAGCCTATTAATCCTGCTATTGAAATAAGAAAAGTTGATTCTCTTTGGATCGATACTCAAGAAGCTGGAAGGGATTTTCAAGTTCCCTTTGAAGTTGTAAACACAGGGGACACTATTGCAAAAAATATTAAAATAAGCCTTGAAGGTTTAAAAGATAACACAATCACTCTTACAAATGGACTTTCAACTAAGGATATTACAAGTTTAAGTCCCGGCCAAAGTCAATTTATTACTTATAATTTAAAAAGTAATAAGGCCCTTGCTGCTGGTTCTTATATGCTGACTTTAAAGTATTCTTTAACTTCTGAGGGTGGTAAGGCTCCTATTAATGGAGATTATTCTTTTTCTTTTAATATTAAAAAACCCAGCCAAGAACCTTCAACTATTGAATTTAAAAATGTAACTTTCCCTAAGGGTGCAATTTCAAGAAATCAAACTGCAAATATAGGTTTTGATTTAGTAAATACAGGAAGGCTTCAAGCTAAAAATTTAAAAGTTTCAGCTCTTAGTGACAATCAAGCAAGTCTTGCTTCAAAATCAGTTTCTCAAGTTTTATTAAAAAGTCTTGCTCCGGGAGAAAGTAAACATTTTAATTTTTCCTTTATTGCAAGCCCTTCTGCTGCAACAGGAAATTATCCCGTAACTTTAAAGGCGGACTTCTATGACGAAAGTTCCAACGACCTTCAATCTTCTTCACAAATTGCAGGTGTATTTATTAAAGCTCCCAAGGAAAAGCAACCAGGAGAAAAAGACAACTCACCTACTCCAAAATTAATTATTGAAGATTATTATTTTGAACCTAATGTTATTGAAGCTGGCAAGCCTTTTAAAATGTACCTAAAGTTTTATAATACAAATACGAAAAAAGCTGTAAAAAATATAAAAATATTTTTAACAAGTGACACTCAAGAATCAGTTCCCCAAGGAGACTCCAATTCCAGTGGAAGATCAATGTCAGGAGGATCTGCTCCTACTGCTTCAGTTTTCACACCTACTGAATCTTCAAATACTTTTTATATTGCAAATATAAATCCTGGTAAAAAAGTTGATAAGGAAATAACTCTTACAACTGTTCCCGACACTGCAGCAAAAACTTATACAGTTGTTGCAAACTTTGAATATGAGGATGCTGAAGCCAATAAATATACGGACACTGCCCAAATTGGAGTACCTGTTGTTCAACAAGCAAAACTTGATGTAGGAGAAATTTTACCTCAAAGTGAATTTACGCTTGGTATGGACACAAACCTAAGTGTTGATTATTACAACACAGGTAAAGCTGTTCTTAACAATGTCATGGTTAAGATTTCAGGAGAGGGTTTAAAATTTGATACTCCAACTTATTACAAGGGTGCTTTTAATCCTGGATCCAGTGATAATTTTTCAGTAAATATAACTCCAGAATCTCCTGGTCATAAAAAATTTGTTATTACCTGGACTTTTGAAGACTCCATGGGAGAAAAACAAGAAGTTACTCGTGACTTTGAGTTTGATGTAGCAGATATGCCTAAGGAAGATGAAGGAACTCAAGAAGTAGCTCCTAAAAAAAGTGGAATATTAGGAAAAATAATCGGAGGCCTTGTTCTTATAGGGGCGGCTGTTGGTACCGTAATTTTAATTAAAAAAAGAAAAAATAAAAAAGACAATGAGGATATGAGTCTATAATGAAAATTCGTGACTTAGTTAGCATGGCCCTTAGAAATCTTGCTGCAAGAAAGCTCAGAACTTTTTTAACTGTTTTAGGGGTCTTTATCGGTGCAACTTCTATTATTATCATGCTCTCCATAGGTTTTGGTTTTAAAAAAATTAATGCTGATATGTATGCCCGCATGGGAGATATGAAAACTTTAGATCTTCATACTGACTTTGCTTGGAGCGAAGATTCAGAAGCAAATGCTAAAAATGCAAAGAAGAAAAAATTAAATGATGCCGCCGTAAAAGAAGTTAAAAAAATTAAAAATGTAAAGGCTGTAATTCCTATTTATTCTGGTTATATGCAAATAAGAAGTGGCCGTTATGAAGGCTCGGGAAGTTTTACAGCTATTCCCAATGAAGAATTTGAAAACTACGGTTTAAAAATTGTTGAAGGTAATCTACCAAGAAAAAATGCAAATGAATTTATTTTCGGAGGTGGAATTACCCAATCAATGAGCGATCCAAAAAGATCCGGTTTTTCAGGAGAAAAATTAAAACCTTTAAAATCAAAATTTTCTATTTTTCGATTTAATCCTGAATTTCCTAATGATAACAATAATATGGGATTTGATGGCTCCTATAGAGATGAAGATTCTTCAGAAAACGAGCAACCAAAAGAACCGCCACAAGTTCCAATTAAGGTTGTGGGCCTTCTTGAAAACAATCCTAACAACTGGATGCAAAACAACGGCATTTTTATGTCCATAGAAACTTTTAAGGATTTATCCAAATCCTTTGGCTATGGCAATCAAGTTTCAAAACTTAAACAATATAACAACATAAAGGTTGTCGTTGATGATATTAAAAATGTTGAAAGTGTTCAGTCTCAAATTAAAAGTTTAGGTTATAATCCCAGTAACATGGCTGCCGACTTTTTAAAACAGTCAAACCAACAAATAGAGATTATTCAAGTTGTATTTGGTGGAATAGGTGCTATATCTTTTATTGTTGCTGCTATAGGAATTACAAATACAATGATTATGAGTATTTATGAAAGGACAAAAGAAATCGGTGTAATGAAAGTAATAGGAGCTTCAATTCGTGATATTCAAAAATTATTTTTAGTTGAAGCTGGTATAATAGGTGCAATAGGAGGAATAGTTTCAGTAATTTTCAGTCTTATTGTTTCTAAAATAATAAATTACTTTTTCGGTGGGTTCTTTATGTCCATGGCAGGAGAAGAAGGAGCAATGATTGATCCAAAACTTTCATTGATAACTCCCCTTCTTATAATAAGTTCAATTTTATTTTCAACTTTTATAGGAGTTTTATCAGGATATCTTCCTGCAAGACGAGCAATGAAACTCTCTGCCCTTGATGCCATAAGAACAGAATA
>CAMQDG010000041.1 GCA_946999425.1 uncultured Peptoniphilus sp. | reverse complement strand
ATTTTATATGCATTGGGATATGACATTGACACAAGCACAAGTAGTAAATATTTCACTTTTCCATCTATAAAAAATGCTTATAATTTTTATAAATTTTTAATAGATCAAAATAATAAAAATTTTCTTAGGGTACTCAGGGGACTTTTTAAAATAGATGATGTAAAAGCTCTTGAAATAGAAAAATATCTTCTTGAAAATAATTTTTTAGACTTGTTGGAGAAAGAAAAATTTTTAGAAGAAGAAGAAATAGAATTTATTTTTTCTTACTTAAATTATAATAAAACCTCTTTAAGTGCAGCTTTAAGAGCGATGGAATTAAATTTTGAAAGTTTTACAGATGGAACTGTTAGAGAGAAGGAATATGAAACATTTATAAGTTTTATGGAAAAACTTTTAAACAAGGACTTTTCATTTAAAGATTATAAAAATTATAGCGGAAATATTTTAAAAACTGATAACATTGAAAAACTTAGAGTTATGAATCTTCACAAGGCTAAGGGTCTTCAAGGAAAATTTGTCATAATTATAGGAGAGAGTGCTTTAAAAGAAGAAAAAAGTGGCTATTTTGATAGAAAAAAGAATCAAGGATATGTTGATTTTTCTTCAAACAATAAATTAATAAAAAAATATCAAGTTCCAAGTTATGATAATCCAGAAATAGAACTTCTTGATAGGGCAGAAAGTAAAAAAGAAAACATAAGATTGAACTATGTTGCTGCGACAAGGGCGGAATCAGCTTTATTTGTATTTGATTTGTATGAAGTTTATAAGGAAATTTTTGAATTTGGTAAACCTTATTTATATAAAATTTCTAAGGGGAAAAATAAAGGTATCAATAAAAAATCTGAATTTGTAAAAAATATTTGTTCCTATAAATTCAAAGCTATAGAAGAAACAAAAAAAGATAAAAAAATTAAAAATGTATTTTATAAAAGCGATGACTTTAGCTTACGTCCTCATGGTTCATGGTATGGAACAATTTTTCATAGACTTATGGAACTTTCAGTTAATGATTATGTAAGAAAAAAAGAGCCTGATTTTAAAATTAATTTAAGGCTTGCCATAGGTGAATTTTTATTTGATAAAGATTTAAATAATGAAAAAGATTTTATAAAATTAAATCTTGAAGCTGATAATTTTAGCGAAAATATAGAAAAAATTTATTCCTATATTGAAGAATCGATTAATAAAAGTTACGAAAATATTTTTCCTCAATTGGTTTCCATTTTTATAGGTGCAGAAAAAATTTATACAGAAGTTCCCTTTACTATTTTTGAAGAAAAGTATATAAGGGGTAGAATAGACCTTTTAGTTATTAAGGACAATATATACACAGTTTATGATTATAAAACAGACTTATTAGGGGAAGAAGCTAATTATAAATATGAGGATCAATTAAATTTTTATAAGTCTGCCGTTGAAAAAATTTTTAAAGTAGAAAGAAAAAATATAAAGACAAAAATAATTAATTGTAATTAAGGAGATAAAATGAGACTTGATAAATATTTAAAAAATTCAAGGATTATAAAAAGAAGAACCGTTGCCAAGGAAGCTTGCGATGGAGGAAGAATTTCCATAAATAATAAAATTGCCAAGGCTTCGGACGATGTTAAGGTTGATGATATTTTAGAAGTAAGATTTGGAAATTCAACTTTTAAATGTAAAGTTACTAAAATTTTAGAAAGTGTAAAAAAAGATGATGCAGTTTTAATGTATGAAGTTATTAACTAAATATAAAATAAGCTTGTTTTTTACAAGTGTAAATGTAATAATTTACTTGTAGGAAGGGATTTATATGAAAAGAAAATTTCCGCCGCTTTTAATGTTAGTATTGTTTCTTGTAATTTTATACGGAACCTATTCTGTGTCTAATTCTTTAATTACAAGAAATAGAATTAAACAGCAAATGTCAGAAAATGATAAAAAAATCAAAATTTTAAAAGATGACATATCAAAAATTAAAGAAGAAATAGAAAATTCAGACTCTCTTGAATTTATTGAAAAAGTGGCCAGAGAAGAGTATGGAATGGTAAAGCCCAGAGAAGTTATCTATGTAGATAAAGAAAAAGAAAAAGAAAAAGAAAACAATACGGAGGATCCAATTGGAGTTAGAGATAGGTAGTATAGTTGAGGGAACAGTTTCATCTGTTATGAAATTTGGAGCATTTGTTGATATTGGACAAGGTCAAAGCGGATTAGTGCATATTTCTGAAGTTTCTGATGAATATGTAAAAGATATAGATAAATTTTTAAAAAAAGGTGATAAAGTCAAGGCTATTGTTATAGACAATGAAGAAGGGAAAATAGCTTTATCTATAAAGAAACTTAAGCCTAAAGTAGTAAAAGTTCAAGAAGAAGAGCCAGAAAAAAACTATAAGGATTTATCTTTTGAAGAAAAACTTTCGAAATTTATGAAGGAATCAAACACTAAGTATGAGCAAATGCGTTCAAGAGAAAACTCTAAATACGGAAGATCCAAATCAAGAAAATAATAGTGATAGACAACATCTATCACTTTTTGTATTATGTTTGAAAAATTTAATGAAACTATAAAAATAAACAATTTAATAGAAAAAAATGATACGATTTTAATGGGAGTGTCAGGTGGAGCAGATTCAGTTTACTTATTTTTTGGACTTTTAAATTTAAAAGAAAAATATAATTTAAACTTAAAGTGTGCCCATATAAATCATGGAATCAGAGAAAGTGCAAAAAGAGACGAACTGTATGTAAAATCTCTTTGCGATAAATATAATGTTGAATTTAATTTGTTAAGCACTAATATGAATGAATACGCTTTAAAAGAAAAGCTGTCTAAAGAAGAAGCTGGAAGAAAATTGAGGTATGATTTTTTTAACAAAATAGCAGATTCAAAGACAAAAATAGCTCTTGCTCATAATTTTGATGATAATATGGAGACTATTTTATTTAGGATTATAAGAGGAACTGGTATAAGTGGATTAAGGGGCATACCTTATAAAAGAGATAATATTATAAGACCTCTTTTAGATACAAAAAGAAAAATTATAGAGGAAGAACTTAAAAAACTTAATATTCAATGGATGCTTGATGAAACAAATTTAACAAATGAATATTCAAGAAATATTTTAAGAAATGAATTAATACCCTTTGTTGAGAAAAATTTTAACAATTCTTTTAAAGAATCTATAAATAGGCTTAGGCTTAACTCTAAAGAATTATATGATTTTATTTCTAAAGAGAGTAAAAAATATACAAATAATAACTATTTAGAGATTGAAAAAGTAATAGACTTAGATCAAGGTATTTTAAATGAAGTTATAAGAACTTTTATTTTAAAGAATAAAAATAATTTAAACTCAATTGATAGAAGCCATATTGAATCATTTATAAAGTTAATGAAATCTGAAAATGGAAAGTCTATAAATCTTCCGGGAATAAATTTATATAAGCATGATGATAAAATTTTTGTTCAAGGTAAAAAAATTGAAAGAAATGAAAGCTCATTAAATTTAGGAGAAAATTTTACGGATTTTGGCAAATTTGAATTATCAAAAGATAAGTTAAATGGAGAACATGTAGTAGTTATTGATTATGAAAGTATAAGTGGAAAGTTATGGGTTACTAAGAGAAAAAATGGAGATAGATTTAACCCTTTAGGATTAAATGGAAGCAAAAAATTAAAAGATTTTTTTAATGACACAAAAATTTCTCCATTTTTAAGAGATGAAATTCCAATTGTAAGAGATGATAAAAATATTGTTTGGATTGTTCCATATAGGATTAGTGAAAACAATAAGGTAAAAAAAGATACAAAAAATAAGCTTTGGATAAGGTGGGAGGAAAAATGAAAGAATTTTTAGATGAAATTTTGTATTCTGAGGAAGATATAGACAAAAAAGTTAGAGAGCTTGGAGCTCAAATAACAAGAGATTATAAAGACAAAGATCTTTTAGTTGTGGGAATTTTAAAAGGTGCAGTTTCTTTTATGTCAGATTTAATAAAAAGGATAGATCTTCCATTAACTGTTGATTATATAGACGTTAGTAGTTATGAAGGAGCTAACACTTCAGGACAGGTAAAAATTTTAAAAGATTTGGATAATTCTATTGAAGGCAAAGATGTTCTAATCGTAGAAGATATTATAGATACAGGAACAACTCTTAATTATATTAAAAATCTTTTTGAAAACAGACTATCAAATTCAGTTACAATTGCAACTTTATTAAACAAGCCTAAAAGAAGAAAAATTGATGTCAATGTTAAATATATAGGCTATGACATTGATGATTTGTTTGTGATAGGCTATGGCTTGGATTATAATGAAATTGGAAGAAATTTACCATATATAGGTACCCTAAAAAAGGAAATTTACAGTTAGAGGTGATTATTTGAAAAGACGTTTTGGAGGAGCATCATTTTATTTAGCTCTAATAGTAGTTTTAATATTTGCTATAAGATTTTTTAATCCACCTTCAGGAACAGTTGAAAATAAAAGTTTTACAAACTTTGTAGAAGATATTAATAAAAATAGTACAAATAAAAGTATTAAAGAAATAACAATAGATCAAGATGAGAGAACAGCCTTGGTAACAAAAGAAGACGGACAGACTTATAAAGTTTATATACCAGGATACGACAATAGTGGCGAGTTATACTTAAATGATTTATCAGATACTATTAAAAACAAGGGGATAGCGGTTAACTTTTCAGCTCCTAAGGTTACTCCCATATTTATTGAACTTTTACCGTCAATCATTACCATAGGACTATTTATTTTTATCTGGTTTACATTTATTCAACAAGCTCAAGGTGGCTCTAAAATGGGGAGCTTTGGCAAGAGCAAGGCAAGAGTTTTTAAACCGGAAGATGGTAATCCAGTAAGCTTTAAAGACGTAGCAGGCCTTGTTGAAGAAAAAGAAGAACTCTTGGAAATAGTTGATTTTCTAAAGAATCCAAAAAAGTTTGTTGATATGGGGGCAAGAATACCGAAGGGAGTATTACTTGTAGGTCCTCCAGGAACAGGAAAGACTTATTTATCTCGTGCAGTTGCCGGAGAGGCAAAAGTACCTTTCTTTTTAATGAGCGGTTCTGATTTTGTAGAAATGTTTGTAGGTGTTGGAGCAAGTCGTGTAAGAGATTTGTTTGAAACTGCAAAGAAAAATTCGCCCTGCATAATATTTATTGATGAAATTGATGCAGTAGGTAGAAAAAGAGGAGCAGGTCTTGGCGGAGGCCATGATGAGAGAGAACAAACTCTAAATCAACTTCTTGTTGAAATGGACGGATTCGGAAAAAATGAAGGCGTTATAGTTATGGCTGCAACTAATAGAGTTGATATTCTCGATCAAGCACTTTTAAGACCGGGGAGATTTGACAGAACTGTTTATGTTGGAAAGCCAGACATAAAGGGAAGAGAAGATGTTTTAAAGGTTCATTCAAAAAATAAAAAATTTGATTCAGATGTAAACTTAAAAACTATAGCAAAGACAACCCCGGGATTTACCCCAGCTGATCTTGAAAATCTTATGAATGAAGCAGCACTTCTTGCTGCAAGAAGAAATGAAGATAAAATTTGCATGGAGGATATTGAAGAAGCAACCATTAAGGTTCAGGCGGGGCCTGCTAAAAAATCAAGAGTAATTTCTCAAAAAGAAAGGAAATTGACAGCAGTTCATGAATCGGGTCACGCAGTTGTAGCAAGACTTCTACCAAGCCATGATCCTGTCCATATGATTACTATTATCCCAAGAGGAATGGCAGGAGGATTTACTGCTTATATCCCTGAAGATGATGTAAACTTCATGACAAAATCAGAGATGGAAGACAATTTAGTTTCTCTATTAGGTGGTCGTGTTGCAGAATCTCTTGTCCTTGATGACATATCAACTGGAGCTTCCAATGATATAGAAAGAGCAACCCAACTTGCAAGAGCTATGGTAACAAAGTATGGAATGAGTGAACGCATAGGAACAATAACCTATGGTAGCGATGAAGATGAAATATTTGTTGGAAGAGATTTAGCAAGAAGTAAAAATTATTCTGAAAAAACTGCTTCTGAAATAGATGAAGAAATTAGAAGAATTATAAATGATGCTTATGCAAAAGCAAAAAAACTTTTAAGTGAGAATATTGAAATTCTAATTAAAGTTTCAGATGCTTTATTAGAAAAAGAAACAATTGATAGAAGTGAATTTGAAAGAATATTTACAGGTAAACAAGAAGATTCTTTAGAAGATGATAAAAATAATGAAGATTTAATAAAAAGCACCGATCTTTCAGAAGAAGCAAAAAAAATAATAGAAAAAAATAATGAATAATTATTAAAAAGCTCAACTATTTTTGTTGAGCTTTTTTTTAGATTTTAATTTTTCTTTTTTAGAATTAATAAATAATTTAATAAGCCTTGCCACAACTGTAGAAGCAACAATTCCTATAGCAAGAGAAACAACAAGATAAGTTGTTTGAGTTGCATACTTATTTAAGTTGTGATAATCCTTCAATGTAAAATAATACATAGAATAATACATGCCTGCACCGGGCACAAGAGGCAAAAGAGCCGGTAAAATAGTTACAGTAGCAGGTATCTTTAATTTTATAGAAAAAATTTCTCCGGATAATCCTATAAAAAATGAAGAAAAAAATCCTGCTGCAAGATAACTGTGAGTAATCGAATAAACATATCTATAGATTACCCAGGAAATCCCAGCAACAACACCTGTTTGAAAAATAGTATTTCTTGGAGCATTAAAATAATATGCAAATGCAAATACTGAACAAGCAGAAACGAAAAATTCAAAAAAATAATTCATAAATCACCTAATAAAATTAATAATAAGTCCAACTCCAGTTGCAATTGCAAAAGCTTGAAAAAATGCTTTTGTTATACCAATAATTCCTGACATAAAATCATTACTCATTATATCACGAGCAGCATTAGTAATAGGAAATCCCGGAACTAAAATCATTATTGCACCTATTATAGAATAGTCAATATTATTATCAAGACCCATTTTGTTTAAAAGTACACAAATTAAAGCACTTAGAAAAGCACCCATAAAATTTTCAATAAAAAAAGTTACTTTATATTTTGCAACATGGCTTAAAATATATCCTACAAATAGACCGGATATAGAAGCAGCTATAAAATCTTTGAAAGCTCCACCAAAAAGAAGGGCAAAAAATCCGCAGGCAAAAGCTGCGGAGCATCCATATATCCAACTTTCTGGAGGATTTAACTCATCAATTTCCTTTAAAAGTTTGATACCGTCTAAAATTTCAAGATTTTTATTTACAAATTTTCTTGAAAAATCATTAACTCTGCTTATTTTATCTAAGTTGTAACTGGAAGATGACACTTTTTTGAAAATATTGTAACTTTCTCCTCTATATTCAATAGACAAAAAAATCCCCGTAGGAAGACAGTAGCTGTCACAACGAACTACTTCGTCACAAGACTTGCATAGTCTTTCAACAGTATCTTCAGCTCTATAAATTTCAGCTCCATTTTTAACTAAAATTTGACCTGCCAAAACTGCCATATTCATAAGTTGTCTAACATCTCTCTCATTTCTTAAGATTTCCATATTTACCACCAAATCAATTATATATTAGTCATTTTATCACATCAATGAATGAATTGAATCAAAATTTAATGAATGATATAATATTTCAAAGAATAGGAGGTAGTTATGGAAAAACCTATTGTTTCAATTATCGGAAAACCAAATGTTGGAAAATCAACACTTTTTAATAAAATTGTAGGAAGAAAAATATCTATTACAGAGGATAAACCAGGCGTAACAAGGGATAGAATATATAGCGATGCATCGTGGCAAGGAAGAAAGTTTCTTCTTGTTGATACCGGAGGTTTAGACTTAAAAGATGAAGATATTTTTATGTCGGGGATTAAAGAACAAGCAGACATAGCTCTTGATATGTCAGATGTAATAATATTTTTATTAGATGGTCTCGAAGGAGTATCATCAAATGACTTGGAGATAGCATCTTATCTAAGAAGATCTAAAAAAGATATTATACTTGCAGTTAATAAATTTGATTCAAAAGCAGCTAAGAAGAATTATTATGATTTTTTTGAACTTGGTCTTGGAAGTCCAATCACAATTTCTGCAGAGCAAGGAAGTGGAGTTGGAGATTTATTAGACGAAGTTGTAAAAGATTTTAAATTGGATTTAATTGAAGAAGATGACGATTCAATCAGAGTAACCTTAATAGGTAAACCAAATGTAGGTAAATCTTCTCTTGTAAATCACATATTAGGAGAAGAAAGAGTACTTGTAACTGACATACCTGGTACTACAAGAGATTCTATAGATTCTCATTTTAAATATAAAGATAATGAACTAATACTTGTGGATACAGCAAGCTTAAGAAAAAAGAAAAAAATTTCAGAATCTATTGAAAGGTATTCAGTTATAAGAACCTTAACTGCAATTGAGCGTTCCAGTGTATGTGTCTTATTAATTGACGCCACTGAAGGTGTATCTGAGCAAGATGCAAAAATTGTTGGTTATGCTCATGATAATAGCAAAGCTATAATAATTGCAGTAAATAAGTGGGACGCAATTGAAAAAGATAATAAAAGTGTTAAAATTTTTGAAAAATCCATAAGAGAAAGACTTCCTTTTATTAATTATGCACCCATATTATTTATTTCTGCCTTAACAGGTCAAAGAGTAAATAATCTATTGGATATGATACTTTTAGTAAATAATAATTATAACCATAGAATTAAAACTGGAGTTCTAAATGACATTTTAAATAGGGCTGTTTTGATGAATCAGCCTCCATCTGATAAAGGCAAAAGAGGAAAATTATATTATGGGGCTCAAGTTGGAGTAAGACCTCCTAAATTTTTGCTTAGTATAAATGATAAAGAATTATTTCATTTTTCTTATATTAGGTACATTGAAAACCAAATTAGAGAAGCCTATTCCTTTGATGGAGTTCCAATAATTATAGGGCTAAAGAATAGGGGAGAAAAGGAATGATATTTATTGTTTTAGTCATTTCTTATCTTATAGGTTCAATATCAGGTTCTTTTATACTTGGAAAATTACTTTTAAAAAAAGATGTTAGAAATTACGGAAGTGGAAATGCCGGAACGACAAATGCCATGAGAGTTTTTGGCAAAAAAATTGGAATCTTAACCTTTATCATCGATATGCTAAAAGGCATATTGGTTGTTTCATTATTGAAAAAATTTTTCCCTGAATATTTATTTTTAGGGGTTTTATTTTGTGTATTGGGCCATGATTTCCCATTTTATATGAAATTTAAAGGGGGAAAAGGAGTTGCAACAAGTCTCGGCGCCTTTATACTCATAAGTATAAAACTTACTTTTATACCAGGCATTATCATGCTAATTAGCTTACTTTCTATAAAAATTGTTAGTTTAAGCTCAATTTTATTTTTACTTGCCATATTAGTTTCTTATATAGGATTCGGTTCATATTCTCTCTCTGAAAATATTGTAATTGTTATAATCTGTCTTCTTGGAATAGTAAGGCACAAAAGCAATATAAAAAGAATTATAGAGGGAAAAGAATTAAAACTTGGAGGAAAAAATGAAAAATAAGATTTCTGTTATTGGTGGCGGAAGTTGGGGAACTGCAATTACATATCTTTTATCTAATAATGGTTTTGATACTAATATGTATTTAAGAGATGAAGCAGTTTTAAATGATTTAATAGAAACAAAAGAAAATAAAAAATATTTGCCAGGTGTAATAGTGAATAAGGCAAAATTTACAAATAAAATTGAAGCTGTTAAAGATAGTGACTATATTGTACTTGCCACGCCAAGTTCAGCTATTATCTCTGTTTTAGATAATTTAAAAAAATATATCGATGAAAATACGGTTATAGTTAACTTAGCAAAAGGCTTTGAACCTAAATCCCAAAGAAGAATATCAGAAGTAGCAAAAGAAATTTTACCTAAAAACGATTTTGTAGTTTTATCTGGTCCTTCTCATGCAGAAGAAGTAGGAAAAGACATACCTACAGCTGTTGTATGTGCTTCGGCTTCTCTTGAAGCATCAAAAAAAGTACAAGATATATTTTCTAATGATAAGTTTAGAGTATATACTAACAATGATTTAATAGGGGTTGAAATTGGAGGAGCCTTAAAAAATATTATTGCATTGGGAGCTGGCATGAGCGATGGTTTAGGATATGGAGATAATACAAAAGCTGCCCTTATGACAAGGGGTATTTATGAAATGAGTAAACTGGGTATTGTATTAGGAGCAAATCCTCACACTTTTACTGGCCTATCTGGGATTGGAGACTTAATTGTTACTTGTACATCAATGCATTCAAGGAATAGACGTGCAGGTATTTTAATAGGGAAGGGAAAATCTAAAGAAGAAGCCTCAAAAGAGGTTGGGCAAGTTGTTGAAGGTATAAAAACAACTAAGGCAGCCTATGAATTAAGTCTTATTCACAAAGTAGATATGCCTATTGTCAGAAAATTATACAAAGTTTTATATGAGGGAATGGATCCTGAGAAAGCTGTTAAAACTTTAATGACAAGAGATAAAAAAGCGGAAATTGAGCAAATTTTTTTTGAATAGAAAATTTTTTGTGTGTTATAATTGACATAGTTTAGGAGAAAAATTGAAAAAAATAAAAAAAAGAAGTCTATCTTCAAAAATTATTTTATTTATTTCCATATTTTTGGTTTTATTTTTCGTATATAGATCCCTAAGAGGAAGAGCTTATACAAAACACACAACTGTTTTTCCTATAATGACAGTGTATAAACAAAATATAGAGGCAAAAGCCTATATAATTTTTGATGAAGAAGTATTTAAAGCTAACGGAAATGGAATAGCTGTTTATAACGCCAGCGAAGGTCAGAAAATCCCGGCTGGGTATGAAGTTGTAAGTATAAATTTAATGGATGATGTCTCTCAGTTAAAGGATGAGCTTATTAAGCTAAATGCTGCAATACAAGATAGAAAATCAGACTCTAAACAAAATACTTCAAATAATTTAAGCAATGAAGATATAAATGCTATAATGAGAATTCAAGATAATATTAAAAATAGATATTACTCAGGAGCTATTTTAGAAATTAATAATTTAGATTTAAATAATAAGCATCATGTGAATATTTCTGAGCTTTCCAAGTATAGGGATATACCCTTAGAAGAACTTAAAAATCAAAAGCAAACTTTACTTGAACAAATATCTAAAAGCAATATCCAATACACTTCAAAAGAATCAGGCCTTGTTTCTTACCAAGTAGATGGATTGGAAGATAAATATAAATATAATGACGACACTTCAAAATTTACCTATGATTATTTGATGAAAAATTATAGGACTAAAAGTTTTGAAACAAAAAATCAAGTGAAAAAAGATGAGATTTTATTTAAGCTTATAAATAATTTCAGATATAAAATATGTCTTGCTGTAAGCTCAAATAAGGGCCTTGAATCTATAAAAGTTGGAGACACAATTAATGTGGATTTAGACGGAACAATAATCTCGGGATTTGTAGAGGATATAAATACGGAAAAAACTAAAGGAAGTGTTTATATTGTAGATTCTACTGAATACTTGGAAAAAATTTATGATAAAAGAATACACGATGCAAAGATTGATATAAATAAAGAAAAATCTTATAAAATACCATCTAAGGCAATAGTTACAAGGGGAAAATTAAAAGGCGTTTATGTCGAGGAAATACATGGTCTTGTAAGGTTTCTACCTGTAGAGATTTTATCGGTATCTGGAGAAGATACGTTTGTTTCAAGGGGAAATAGAGAATCAAAAATTGAAGTTGACAATAAATTGGAAAAAACTATAAATATAAATGATGCCATTGTTGTATATCCTGGCAGTGTAGATGATTTTCAAATATTAAATTAAGGGGATAAAGATGGATATTAAAAAAAATCTTGAAGAAGTTTTAAATAATATTGAACTTGCAGAAAAAAGATCTATAACAGGAGAAAAAGTTAAACTTATTGCAGTTACAAAAACTCATGGAATTGATATAATAGAAAAAGCGATAGAACTTGGAGTAAAAGATATTGGAGAGAACAAAGTTCAAGAGCTTACTAAGAAGATGGAAGTTTTAAAAGATAAAGTAAATTATCATATGATTGGCAATCTTCAAAGTAATAAAGTAAAATTTATTTATAATAAAGTTAAATTAATTCATTCATTAGACAGATTAAGCCTTGCAAAGGAAATAGAAAAACGTGCAGGCGAGGATAACATTAAAGTTAATTGTCTGATTCAAATTAATATAGGAGATGAATCTACAAAAGGAGGCATTGAACTTAGAGATACAGAAAAATTTGTTAAGAGTCTTTTAGAATTTGAACATATTAAAATTATGGGTTTAATGGCAATAGCACCTAATACTGATGATGAAAAATTATTAAGAACATGTTTTAAAAATATGTTTAATATGAAAGAAAAAATAAAAAGTAAGGGCTACAAAGGCCTTGAAATGAAATATTTGTCCATGGGGATGAGCAATGATTATGAAATTGCTATTGAAGAAGGAGCAAATATGGTTAGAGTTGGTTCAAAAATATTTGGAGTTAGAAATTATAATATTTAGGAGGAAGTATGTCTGATTTTTTTGATAAGTTTAAAAAAGCTATAGGTTTTAGCGATGATTATGAGTATGAAGATGATTATGAAAGTGAAGAGGTTCAACCTGTAACAAGTGAAGATTCACAACAAGTACAAAAACCTCAAAGACAAAGACCGAGAGCATCTCTTGGCGGAATAGATCTTATTATTACCGTTCAAGAACCTCTTTCTTATGATGAATCTGCGAAAGTTGCTGATGATCTTATTAACAATAAAGCTGTTGTACTTAACTTTGAACAACTTGATAATGATGTTAAGGGCAGAATTTTTGATTTTGTAAGTGGTGCTGTATACGCCCTTAATGGAAAAATGCAAAAAGTTAATAAGGACATATTCATTATAGCTCCGGAAAAAGTTGAAGTTGACGGAGTTAAGGAAGAACTTAAAAATCAAGGAATGTTTCCTTGGTAGAAGAAATTTCTCTTGATTTTATCAAAGATTTAGAAATTAAAAATAAGCTAAAAAGGATAATTGATAAAATACAAATATGTTTAAAAAATCATGAAATAGTGAGTACTGATTTTTTAGATCCGTATGAGAGGAAAATAGCAATTTCATTTATAAAAAAATATCCTCTATCTTATAAAATTGATGGAGGTTGTTTTGATGCAGAAAGATCGATGCTAATAATTTTTCCTGATTATTTAGAATATGAAGGAAATCTGGCATTCAAAATTCGTATTGATTACAAGGGTAATTTAAGGCATAAAGATATTTTAGGGGCTATTTTATCCCAGGGTTTCTCAAGAAATAAGCTTGGAGATATTTATGTTTATAATGATTATTCATATGTAATAGCTACAAAAGAGATTGCAAATTATTTAGTTTATAATTTACAGAAAATTGCAAATATCAATGTAAAAGTTTCTTT
>CAMQDG010000040.1 GCA_946999425.1 uncultured Peptoniphilus sp. | reverse complement strand
ATTGGTATAAGGAAAAAATAGAAAAAAATAAAAATCAGAGAAAAACATAAAATATTTTTGTATTTAATACCAAAATGTTGTAAATAATAGGTATTTTAAGGAATAAGAAAGAAAAATTTTATTATTTCTAATATAATATAAGCATAAAAAAGATAATTAAAATGTTTTCACAAAAATAAACCGATGAATAATTCACTCGGTTTATTACATTTTAAAAAATAATATGAGGTGAATAAAATGGGCAAAAGAATAGTACTTGCACTTGGCGGAAATGCACTTGGAAATACGCCTGAAGAACAAAAAGAAGCAGTAAAGATTACTGCTGAATCAATAGTAGATTTAATTGAGGCAGGAAACGAAGTTGTAATAGGACATGGAAATGGACCGCAAGTAGGTATGATTAATCTTGCTATGACAGCAGCAAGCGAATCAGCAGCAAAAACACCTGCTATGCCTTTTCCAGAATGTGGAGCAATGAGCCAAGGATACATCGGTTTTCATCTTCAAAATGCAATTGAAAATGAACTTGCAAAAAGAAAAGTTGACAAATCTGTAGTAACATTAATAACACAAGTTTTAGTAGATGAAAAAGACCCTGCTTTTTCAAATCCAACAAAACCCATAGGATCATTTTACTCAAAAGAAGAAGCTGATAAAATAGTAGCTGAAAAAGGCTATACCTTTAAAGAAGATGCAGGAAGAGGTTACAGAAGAGTTGTAGCATCACCTAAGCCCGTTGACATAGTAGAAAAAGCATCAATAAATGCAATATTAAAAGCAAATCAAGTAGTAATAGCAGGCGGAGGCGGAGGAATCCCCGTTATTAAAAAAGATGGACAACTTGAAGGAGTAGCAGCAGTAATAGACAAAGACTTCACATCAGCAAAACTTGCAGAACTTGTAGATGCTGATATGCTTGTAATTTTAACAGCAGTAGAAAAAGTTGCCATAAGATTTGGAAAGCCAGATCAAGAATGGTTAAACGAGCTTACAATAGCAGATGCACACAAATATATTGAAGCAGGAGAATTTGCGCCTGGTTCAATGCTTCCAAAAGTAGAAGCAGCACTAAGCTTTGTAAACTCTAAAAAAGGAAACAAGGCACTAATCACAAGCCTTGAATCTGCAAAAGATGGAATTGCTGGCAAGACAGGAACAATAATAGTTAATAATTAATATAATTTTTTAAAAGAAGGTTTTTTAAAGCCTTCTTTTTTTAATAAGATTTTATATTTTCTTAAGATTTAATTCACAAATATTTAAATTCTCTAAGTTATATTATTTGTGGAGGGAAAATATGAAATTTATAAAATTTATATTTAAAACAATAATAAGATTAATCTTTTTAATATTTTTAATTTTTCTCATTTTAAATGGTGGCAGATTTTTACAAAGAATAAATTTAAATTTTTTACATATAGGAAAAGAAAATCATAAAGTTCTTAAAGATTTAAAAGAGCCTCTTGAAAAATATTTAAAAGAAAATTATAAGGCTTATTATGACCTTAAAAATATAAAAATAAAAAAAGTAAAAGAAGAAGATGGAGGGATAAGTTTTGCTGGAAACTTTAAAATGACCCTTAATAAAAAGCCGGAAGACTTACCATTTTTTAAAGCTTTAGAGGACAGTAAAATAAAAGATCCCCAGTTTTTAAAATATAAAAAATACCTTCTGAGCTTAGCAAATAAAAATTATAATAAAAATCAAGAAACAAGTATAAATTTCTTTTTGCCCTATGGTAAAAATAAGGTGGAAGATTTAAAACTTATGAAAAACAAAGATTATTTGCCCATAACAAATCTGAAAATAGATGAGGATATTTTATATAAAAGGGGACAAAGGGCAGTAAAATCCTTTGCTTATTTTAAAAAACCAGTCTTTAATTTGGATAAGTCGGCAAAATATTGCAGAGAAAATTGGAATAGAGAGCCACAATATCAAAATGATTGTGCAAATTTTGTGTCCCAATGTTTAGTTGCAGGAGGCCTTAAAGAAAATGAGGATTTTAAACCCCAACATATAAATTATATTTCTACAGGTTATGGAAGAGAAAAAACAGGTTTGGTTAAATATCTTGAAAAAAATAATATTCATGGCCTAATAAAAAATAGATCCCTTGCAGTGGAGGGTTCCGTTGTATATTGGAACAATTTTTCCCATGTAGGATTAATAACTTATAATGACACGATTTTAATAAAATATTCAGCCCACACCTTGGCAAAATTAAATGAGATAATCCCAGAAAAATTAGATGTAAAATTTTATTCTCCCATAATAAAAAGCAATTAAAAATAACCCTAAAATTTTCTTAAAACAAAAGTTAAGAAATTTTTAGGGCTTTTTAAATTAAGCAAAAGTTTTTTTTAAATAATTTATAATATCCATGGATTCGTACATGGGTTCATCTCCAATAAAAAGACAAGGTACTTGGCGTTTGCCACCCTTTTCAACTAAAAACTTTTCAGCTTCCTTATCTTCATCAATATTTATTATTTTAACTTCACTTATGTTTTTTTCTTCAAGAAATTTTTCTACCTTTCTGCAAAAAGGACAAACGGTTCTTACATATAATCTTAAATTTTCCATAATTACCTCCTAAATAAATGATACCCATCTTAAATATTTTTAAAAAGTTTTATTTTTGATATAATGATAGGGAGGTGGATTATGGGTTTATTAGATGAACTTTTTAATAATTTAGGAGATTTTACTGAAAGCCTTCAAGGTATAAGTGTAAATTTAAAAAAGAATGCAAAAAAAATAAAAAAGAGCGGTAAAATTCGTTTGGAAATTATTAGGGAAGAAAAAAAACTTAAAGACACATATGAAGAATTAGGAAGACTTTATTATGCTAAGTTTCACGATAATAAAGAGATTGATCTTGATCGTACTGCCGATAAAATTGAGCCTATTCTTGCAAGGATAATGGCTCTTGAAAATTCCTTAAAATTGGCAATGCAGGAGTCTGATATCAGTAATGACAACTTAGATATTAATTCTAAACATTTTGAAGAAAATTATAACAAAGAAAATAAAAGAGAAAGCTACATCTATATTGATGAAGAAGATTTAAAATGATTAAGAAAAATTTAAAAATAGATGATATGAATATTGCCTACATTGATAAGGGAGATAAAAATAAAGATGATGCCCTTATAATTTTACATGGCTGGGGCGCCTATATTGAGTCTATAATGCCGATTTTTAATTTAATTGAAGATAGATATGTATTTACTTATGATGCACCTGGATTTGGGGCTTCTGATGCGCCTAATGAAGTCTGGGGCACTTATGAATATAGTGAATTTTTAAAAAAAATTCTGGATAAGTTAAATTTAAAATCTGCAAGTTTTATAGGTCATTCCTTTGGCGGAAAAACTTTAAGCATTTTCGCCGCTAAGTATCCAGAAAGGGTTAAGGGTCTGGTTTTAATTGATGCGTCGGGAGTTTTACCTAAGAGAACTTTTGACTATTATTTTAAGGTTTATTCCTATAAGATTATGAAGAATATTTATAGGATTTTTAAACCCTTTATTGGAGAAAAAAAACTTGAAAGTTTTAAAAAAGCTCATGGTTCCGATGATTATAATGCAGCTCAGGGAATAATGAGAAAAATTTTTGTAAAAGTTGTAAATGAGTCTACGGAGTCTTATTTTGAAAAAATTAAGGCAGATACTCTTTTAATATGGGGCAAAAATGACGATGCAACTCCTCTTTATATGGGGGAGGTTTTTAATAAAAAAATAAAAAATTCAGGACTTGTGGTTTTAGATGGGGGGCACTACTCTTATCTTGATGATTTTAATTCTTTCGGTCCTGTTCTTAGATCTTATTTAGGAGAAATTAAATGAATTTTGGAATTTTAGATATATTACGTCTTACTCTTTACTTGGTATATGTTTTTTTAGGTTATTTATTATGCCTGATAAGAGAAAGATATATGCTTAATATGTTGCAAATTGAAGAATATAACAATGCTAAATTTGCTGTATGGCTTAAAGAAAATTTAAACAAGGTTTTTTCTTTTGTTAGTAGTACAGATGCAAAAACCCCCCTTGTAATGACTGATAGGGCAAAGAGACTATATAAACTTTGCGTATTTATAAATTCAGTTTTATTTGCAGGAGTTTTGGGCCTTTTATTTGTAAAATTTAATGATTTGGGCCTTGTAATACTAGTTCTTGTTGTATTGATGGCTCTTATTCAACCCTTAATTCTTTTAATTGCCAATGGAATAAGAAGCCCCTTAGAAAAGAAAATTAATATGGGATTTTATAAATCAGCTCAGGGAAAAATCATAAAATATAAAGAAAATGGTCTTAAAGTAGTGGGCATTACAGGTTCTTTCGGAAAGACCAGTGTAAAATTTTATTTGGAAACAATTTTAAGGGAAAAGTTTAAGGTGCAAAATTCACCTTCTTCCTACAACACTCCTATGGGACTTTCAAAGGTTATAAATAATGACCTAAGAGAAGATAGTCAGATTTTTATTGCGGAAATGGGAGCCTATAAACCTGGAGAAATAGATGAGTGTGCAAAACTTGTTATGCCTGATATTGGAATTTTAACTGCAGTAGGGCCTACTCACATGCAATCTTTCAAGACCATTGAAAATATACAAAAGACAAAGTATGAATTAATTGAAAATCTTCCAGAAGATGGAACTGCAATTTTTAATTATGACAATGACTATGTAAAGCCCCTTGCAGATAAAACTTTAAAAAAGACTATAAGATATGGATTAAAAGACAATGAAAAATTAAGTTTAAAGGCTGAAAATATAGTTCTTGATGAAAGGGGTTCAAGCTTTGATTTAAGCTATGAAGGTAAATCTCTTCCTTGCACAACAAAACTCTTAGGAGAACATTCAATTCAAAATTTACTGGGTGCTGCAGGAGCAGGTCTTACTTTAGGAATGAGTCTTGAGGAAGTTGTAAATGGAATAAAAAAAGTAGAACCCGTTGAACATAGGCTTAATTTAATTGAAGGGGGAGGAAATGGAGTAATAGTTATAGATGATGCCTTCAATTCAAACCCTGTAGGTTTTCGTGCAGCTTTAAAAGTATTAGGGGCCTTTAAAAAGGGTAGAAAAATAATTATAACTCCCGGCATGGTTGAACTGGGAGATATGGAAGAAGATGAAAATTATAAGATAGGAAAGGTTATGGCGGATGTTTGTGACTATTCTATTCTTGTTGGTATAAAAAGAACAGCTCCTATTAAAAGAGGTCTCGAGGAAATGGGAGTTGAAAGTGATAAAATTATAGTTGTAAAGAATTTAAACCAAGCAATGTCTGAGCTTTCAAAGATCACAAGACCAAATGATGTTGTGCTTTTTGAAAATGATTTGCCGGATACTTATGAGGAGTAAAAAATGGAAAATATAGCAGTTATTTTTGGGGGAAGAAGCGTAGAACATGAAGTTTCCGTAATAACGGGGATGCAAGTTGTGGAAAATATGGATAGGACAAAATTTAATCCAATTCCTATTTTAATTACAAAAGAGGGGAAATTTTTAAGTGGAGAAGGTCTTAAAGATTTCGGAAACATAAAACATAAGAGATTTGAAAATACTCAAGAAGTATTTTTTAAGCCCATTTATAAAGATTTTAATCTTTATACCCAAGTAGAAGAAAAGGGAGGACTTTTTAGTAAAAAAACTGAGTCAACCCAAATTTATAAAAAAATAGACGGAGTATTTCTTGCCCTTCATGGAACTTTTGGAGAAGATGGATGTATACAGGGACTTCTTGAACTTATGGGAATACCCTATATAGGTTGTGGAGTTTCAGCAGCTGCAGTGGGTATGGACAAGGTTCTTATGAAAAAAGTCTTCAGCTCTTTTAATATTCCCATGACTGATTATTTTTATTTTTATAGAGAAGGTTATAAGGAAGACCAAATAATAGAAAAAGCTGAAAAAATAGGATACCCTCTTTTTGTAAAGCCTGCAAATTTAGGTTCAAGTGTAGGAATTTCAAAGGCAAAGGACAGAGCTTCTTTTATAAAAGCTATAGAAGTTGCCAAAAATTATGATAGAAAAATCTTAGTTGAAAAAGCTGTAGAAAGCCCAAGAGAGATAAACTGTGCTGTTTTAGGTTATGAAAATGACCTTGTAACTTCCCTTTGCGAAGAACCTTTAGGTTGGAAGGACTTTTTATCCTATCAAGATAAATATATGGGATCTGGAAAAACTAAAAGTGGTGGAGGAATGAAAAATCAAGAAAAAAATCTACCAGCTAAAATTTCTCAGGAAATGAAAGAGGAAATAGAAAATCTTGCTAAAAAAGCCTTCTGCGCCATAGATGGAAATGGTGTTGCAAGAGTGGACTTTTTAGTAGATAAGGATAAGGTTTATGTAAATGAAATTAATACTTTACCTGGATCAATTTCTTTTTATCTTTTTGAACCTATGGGAATAAAAATGACAGACCTTATAACAAAACTTATTGAGTTTGGAAAGAAAAGAAATGGACAAAGAAATAAAAATATTTATTCTTATGATTCAGATTTATTTAATAAAACCACTTATGGGGCGAAATTATAATGATTGAAGGTAAAATTCTGGGCTACATTAAAGAAAATCCAGGCGTTGGTTTAGGAAAACTTCCTAAAATATTTCAAGTGGATAAGTATAGTAAAAAAGAATTTATGAAAATGCTAAACAAGCTTGAAAAAGATGGGAAAATTTTCTTAGATAAGCATGAGAAGATTTTTTTAGTAGATGGAGTTAAATATGTCAGAGGAAAAATACAGGGAAGTGAAAAAGGATTCGGCTTTTTAATATCTGACATGGCAAGGGATATTTATATTGCAAAAGAAGATATGAATTCTGCCATGAATAAGGATATTGTCCTTGTAAAAATAAAAAAGGATGAAAAAGATAAAAAACCGGAAGGAAAAGTCTTAAAAATAATAAAAAGAGGAGAAGAAAAAGTAATAGGAGTTTTTAAATCCTCAAAAGACTACGGTTTTGTAATAGTTGATGACCATAGATATAGTAATGACATCTATATACCTAAAGAAGGAATAAATGGAGCTAAAGACGGACAAAAAGTACTGGTAAAAATAACAAAGTGGGCTGAAAAAGATAAGAATCCGGAAGGGATAATAAAAGAAATTTTAGGCTATGTGGGAGAACCGGGAGTAGATATACTTTCCATAGCCCAAAGCTTTGACATACCCCTAAAATTCCCAAAAAAAGTTTTAAATGAAGCAAAATATATACCCCAAGAAATTTCTGAAAAATCTTTAGACTCTAGGGCAGATTTTAGGGACCATATAATTTATACAATAGACGGAAAAGATTCAAAAGACTTTGATGATGCCATAGAAGTTTGTAAAAACACAGACGGGACATATTTTTTGGGAGTTCATATAGCAGATGTAAGCCAATATGTAAAAGAGGCATCCTATCTTGATAAGGAAGCTTTTAAAAGGGGAAATTCCTATTATCTTATAGATAAGGTAATTCCCATGCTTCCAACAGAACTTTCCAATGGGATTTGTTCTTTAAATGAAGGAGTTGAAAGGCTCACCTTATCTTGTCTAATGACAGTGGATCAAAAGGGGAAAGTAATAAAATCGGAAATAAAAGAATCTGTAATAAAATCAAAAAGAAGACTGGTTTATGATAATGTAAGCGACTATCTTGAAAAAGGCATAAAAGACGAGAGTCTTGAAGGTCTTTATGAAAGTCTGGATTTAGGAAAAGAACTTGCAGAAATTTTAATTAAAAAAAGAGAAAAAAGAGGAGCCATAGATTTTGATTTTCCGGAAAATGAATTTGTCCTTAACGAAAAAGGCCACCCCCTTGATGTAAAAATAAGTCAAAGAAGAATAGGAAATAAACTTATAGAAGAATTTATGATACTTGCCAATGAAACAGTTGCAGAAACATATTATTGGATGCAAGTTCCATTTTTATACAGAATTCACGAAGAACCAGAAGAAGAAAAAATCGACACCCTAAATGCAGCTATAAGACATTTAAATTTAAAAGTAAAAGTTTCCCAAGAGCTTCAGCCCATAGAAATACAAAAGCTTATAAAAAAAGTAGAGGGAAGCCCGGAAGAACTTTTTGTTTCAACCCTTGCCCTTAGAAGTTTGCAAAAAGCAAGATATTCAGAAACAAACGACAAACATTTTGGACTTGCATCAAAATATTACTGTCACTTTACATCTCCTATAAGAAGATATGCAGACCTTACAATTCATAGGATAATAAAAGATATAATTCATGGAAGACTTTCAGAAAAAAGAATAAAAAGCCTTGAAGCTTTAATGCCCTTAGTAGCAGATAAAACTTCTATGATGGAAAGAGTAGCTCAAAGTGCTGAAAGAAAAGTGGATGCAGTTAAGATGGCTGAATACATGAAAGATCATATAGGAGAATCCTTTGAAGGAATAGTATCATCTGTTACAAACTTTGGAATATTTGTCCAACTTCAAAATTTAATTGAAGGTTTAGTACCCTATCAATCCATGAAGGAGTACTTTGAATATGATGAAAATGAATTTTGTGCAAAAAGCACGCAAAGTGATAAAAGCTATAACATGGGAGATAAGGTAAGGGTAAAATGTACAGGAACAGACTTAATTGCAGGTACAATAGACTTTGAATTGGAGTAAAAATGGCAAAAGAACAAGAAAAATTTCTTGCACAGAATAGAAAAGCAAGACATGAATATTTTTTAGATGAAACTTATGAAGCAGGGATAGTTTTATCAGGAACAGAAGTTAAATCTATAAGAAAAGGAAAATGTAATATAAAAGATGCCTATTGCCAAATAAAAAATAGAGAAGTTTTTATAGAAAATATGCACATAAGTCCCTATGAACAAGGGGGAATTTATAATGTGGATCCAATAAGAGAAAGAAAACTTCTTTTAAATAAAAGTGAAATAAGAAAATTGGACAGGGCGATTTCTCAAAAAGGCTATACAATAATTCCAACAAAAGTTTATTTAGTAAGAGGAAGAGTAAAAATTGAAATAGCCTTAGCAAGAGGTAAAAAACTTTATGACAAGAGAGATGCCATAGCAAAAAGAGATGCAGATAGGCGTATAAAACAATATGAAAAAAATTAAAAATAAAAAATTTAAAAACATGGAAAATTTTATTTCCATGTTTTTTTAATATAAAAAACAAAAATGCTTCACATAGAGCGTAAAAAATAAAAAATAAAAATGCTCTACATAGAGCATAAAAAATTAAAAATAAAAATGCTCTACATAGAGCGTAAAAAATATCTTATAAAAAAAATAAAAAAATTTTTGAAAACTATTTGCAAAAAAAAATATAAATGCTATAATAAAGTTAAGGTCAAAGAAG
Organism: uncultured Peptoniphilus sp.; assembly: GCA_946999425.1. GTDB lineage: Bacteria > Bacillota > Clostridia > Tissierellales > Peptoniphilaceae > Peptoniphilus_B. The sequence goes on along the minus strand of CAMQDG010000040.1, from coordinate 4,484 downwards.
GTCAAAAATAAAAATAAAAAATATTAAAACAAATTTGATCTGTACAAGGAAGTGAAATATATGGAGTATAAAGATTATTATAAAATTTTAGGCGTTGAAAAAAATGCATCAGATAAAGAAATTAAATCAGCCTTTAGAAAGCTTGCAAAAAAATATCATCCGGACTTAAATCAAGGTGATAAAAAAAGTCAGGAAAAATTTAAAGAGATAAATGAAGCTTATGAAGTGCTTTCAGATAAAGATAAAAGACAAAAATACGATACCTTCGGATCAAATTATGATTTCAGTCAAGGAACGAATTTCGATCCTTCTCAATATGGCTACACTTATACAAATAGTGGCAGCGGAGGAAATTTTTCAGACTTTTTTGATTTAATTTTCGGTAGAGATTCTTCAAAGAATAAGGGTTTTAGTAAGGGAAGCTTTGGTGGTTTTAATATGGGAGATATTTTTTCCGATATGACTTCTTCAAGAAGCAGAAAACCTCAAAGAAAATCCTATGAAACTGAAATCAGTCTTTCTTTAGAGGAAGCTTATAAGGGAATTGAAAAAAAATTAAAACTTAATATAAATTCAAAATCTGTGGATATTGATTTAAAAATTCCATCAGGTATAGGCCCTGGTAAAAAAATCAAGGTTAAGGGTGAAAAATATGGAGTTAGTGGGGACATTTTATTTAAAATAAAATTAATACCTAATAAAAATTTTATCCTTGAAGGCTTAAATCTAATTAACAAGGTTAATATTTTTCCTTGGGATGCAGCTTTAGGAAAGGATCTTTTAGTAGATACCCTAAATGGAAAAATAAAAATAAAACTTCCCGCAGGTTTTAAGGGAGGCAGCAAAATGCGTGTAGCAGGCAGAGGTTTTAAAGACCTAAAGGGCAACAAGGGAGATTTATATATAGAGTTTAACATTGTGAACCCTCAAAGCTTAAGCCAAGACCAAAAGGATTTATATGAAAAACTAAGAGATTTAGATAAATAGAAAAAAGAAAAAGGTGATAATATGAATTTTGAAAAGTGGACGCAAAAAAGCGTAGAAGCTTTACAAAAAGCTCAGAATCTTGCAAATGAATTTGGAAATCCTCAAATAGAAGATATCCATTTAAATCAGGCTTTAGTGTCTGATAATGAAGGTTTGATTCCCAAAGTATTATCATATATGGGAATTAATCCAGATTTAGTAAAAGACGACTTGAAAAAGGAAATTGAAAAACTTCCTAAGCAAAGAGGGGGAAATATATCTCCCAGCCAAGATCTTGCTGTAATAATAAGGGACGCAGATAAGATAAGAGATGAATTTGCAGATTCTTATACTTCTGTTGAACATCTTTACATGGCAATGATCAAACGTGGAGGAAAGTCTAAAGAAATTTTCAAAAAATTTAATATAAATATGGAAAATTTTCTTGAAAATCTTCAAAAAATAAGAGGCAATCAACATGTTACCAGTGATAATCCGGAAGATACTTTTGATGCTTTAAATAAATATGGTAGAGATTTAACTATGGAAGCTCGTGCCGGCAAAATAGATCCGGTTATAGGCAAAGATGAAGAAATTCGTAATGTAGTAAGAATTTTATCAAGACGTACAAAAAACAACCCAGTTTTAATTGGAGAACCTGGTGTAGGTAAAACTGCCATAGTTGAAGGACTTGCCCAAAGAATAGTATCAGGAGATGTTCCTGAAGGTTTAAAAACAAAGACTATTTTCTCTCTTGACATGGGGTCATTAATAGCAGGAGCAAAATACAGGGGAGAATTTGAAGAAAGATTAAAGGCTGTTTTAGGGGAAGTAAGAAAAAGCGAAGGTCAAATAATATTATTTATAGATGAAATTCACAACATTGTAGGTGCAGGAAAAACAGATGGTGCTATGGACGCATCAAACCTTTTAAAACCTATGCTTGCCAGGGGAGAACTTCATGCAATAGGAGCAACAACCCTTGATGAATTTAGAAAATATATAGAAAAAGACCCAGCCCTTGAAAGAAGATTTCAAAAAGTCTTAGTAAGCGAACCAACAGTAGAAGAAACCATTTCAATTTTACGTGGAATAAAAAATAAATACGAAATTTATCATGGTATAAGGATTTCTGACTCAGCAGTAATAGCTGCGGCAGTTCTTTCAGATAGATATATTTCAGACAGATTTTTACCGGACAAGGCAATTGATCTAATGGATGAAGCCTGTGCCATGTTAAGAACTGAAATTGACTCCATGCCAACGGAAATAGACCAAGTAAGACGTAAAATTCTTCAATTGGAAATAGAAAGAGAAACTTTAAAAAACGAAAAAGATGACCAAAGCTTAAAGCGTCTTCAAAATATAGAAGAAGAACTTTCTAAAGAAAAAGAAAGCTATGATCTTCAAAAGGCAAAATGGGAAGCTGAAAAGAAAGACTTAGACAGAGTAAAAGAACTTAAAGAAAAAATAGAAGATATAAAACACAAAATAGAAGAAGCCGAAAGAAAATATGATTTGGAACAACTTTCAGTTTTAAAATATGGACAACTTCCTGAATTGGAAAAACAATTAAAAGAAGCAGAAAAAATAACAAAAGACGAACATTCCATGGTAAAGGAAGTAGTAGGAGAAGAAGAAATCAGACAAGTAATAAGCCGCTGGACAGGAATAGCGCTTGAAAAATTAAATGAAACTGAAAAGGAAAAACTTTTAAAGTTAGACCAAAGACTTCACCAAAGAGTAATAGGACAAGACCAAGCAGTAGAAGCAGTATCAGACGCCGTATTAAGAGCAAGAGCAGGTCTTAAATCACAAAATAGACCCATAGGTTCATTTATATTTTTAGGACCCACAGGAGTAGGAAAAACTGAAACAGCAAAGGCCTTAACAGAAGACTTATTTGACGATGAAAAAAATCTTATAAGACTTGATATGAGTGAATATATGGAAAAATTTTCAGTATCAAGACTAATAGGATCGCCACCAGGATATGTAGGCTATGAAGAAGGCGGACAACTTACAGAAGCTGTAAGACGTAAACCCTATTCAGTAGTCTTGTTTGATGAAATAGAAAAAGCCCATCCAGATGTATTTAATATACTCCTTCAAGTATTAGACGACGGAAGACTTACAGACAATCAAGGAAGGACAGTAGACTTTAAAAATACTGTCATTATAATGACAAGTAACTTAGGTTCATCAGACCTACTTGAAGGAATAAAAGAAGACGGAGAAATTTCTCAAGAAGCAAAAGATGCTGTAAATGAAAAATTAAAAAGAGAATTTAGACCGGAATTTTTAAACAGGGTAGACGAAATAGTTTTATTTAAGCCTCTTATGAAAGATCAGATATTTAAAATAATAGAAGCTTCAATAAAAGAAATAGAAGACCGTTTAAAAGAAAGGGAAATAAGCTTAAAAGCAACAGAAGAAGCAAAAGAATATATTTTGAAAAATTCTTACAACATTCAATATGGAGCAAGACCTGTAAAAAGATATATTCAATCGCAAATTGAAACAAAACTTTCAAGACTTATAATAGCAGGAAAAGTAATGGAAAAAAGTCAAGTTGAAATAGTTGTAAAAGATAATTCTCTTGATCTTAAAGTAAAATAATAAAAAAAATCCTCCTTATCCAAATGGGTAAGGAGGATTTTTTATGGGAAAAATTTTATTAAAAAATTTGCTATAAATTTATAAATGTGCTTATAATATAATTAATAACAAGTCTCAATAGGAGGTTAAAGTGTTTAAGAAATTTTTTGAAAATGTTATAAAGCCAAAGGATAATTTTGGCGGTCGTTTTATGGTTAAAGGCATGAATATTGGTCATGAAAAATTAGCTAAGTGGGGCAGATCATTTTTGCATATAGAAAAGTCAGATACAGTTTTAGACCTTGGCTGTGGCGGTGGTCGTAATGTTCAGTACTTTTTAGAAAAGGCTAATAAGGTTTTTGGCATGGACTATTCAAAAACAAGTGTGAATATTGCCGAGTCTTTAAATAAAAAAGATATTGAAAAGGGCAGGTGCAAAATTATAGAAGCTGATGTAGCTAATATACCTTTTGATAATGAATCAATAAATATAGTCACTGCTTTTGAAACAATATATTTTTGGAAAAATATAGAGATGACCTTCAAGGAAATTCACCGTGTTTTAGTTAAGGGAGGATATTTTCTAATATGTAACGAAGGGGCATACAAGGATAATAAAAATATAAAAAAATGGGCGGATATGTTAAATTTTGAGGTATATTCACCAGAATATATAACAAAAATTTTATCAAAAATAGGATTTAAATGTGAATATCATTTAGATAATAAAGACCATATAGTATTTTTGGCAAAAAAATTATAAGAATAGCATCTATAAAAAATAGATGCTATTTTTATTTGTAACCTAGGTTACGGAAATAAAGATAAAATTAAGATAAAATATCAAATAGAAATGAATTAGGAGGCTAATATGGACTTAAATAAAAAAATCGCAGAACTTATAGAAGAAGAAAATAATC
>CAMQDG010000039.1 GCA_946999425.1 uncultured Peptoniphilus sp. | reverse complement strand
AGCGAAAATGGATTTAAAAATTTAAAAATAGAAATAAGTGAAAGGGCAAAAAGCTTTTTGATTAATAATGCAAATGGAGATGGAAGAGCTCTTTTAAACGCCCTGGAAATAGTTGTTCTCTCCACAGATTCAGATGAAAAAGGAATTATAAAAATAGATACGGAAGATGTGGAAAATTCCATTTTAAAGAAAAATATAAAATATGATAAAAATGGAAATAATCATTACGATACTATCTCTGCATTTATAAAATCCATAAGAGGAAGCGATCCTGATGCAGGACTATTTTATCTTGCAAAAATGCTTGATTCAGGAGAAGATCCAAAATTTATTGCGAGAAGATTAATTATTTCCGCATCAGAGGACATAGGAAATGCAGATCCCAATGCATTAAATGTTGCTGTAAGTGCCTTTGAAGGCCTAAATATTGTAGGAATGCCTGAGGGAAGAATAATACTTGCTCAGTGCGTAACATATCTATCAAGTGCAAAAAAAAGTAACGCATCATATAGGGGGATAAACCTTGCATTAGAAGATATAAAAAGTGGAAAAAACTTTGAAATACCTATGTATTTAAGGGATCCTCACAATCCATCTTTTAATAAAGATTCAAAGTATCTTTATCCTCATGACTATCAAGATTCATATGTTAAACAGCAATATTTGCCCGATGAATTTAAAAATAAAAAATATTACCAACCTAAAGACTCGGGATATGAAAAAATTATAAAAGAAAACCTCAAAAATATAGATAAATAGACCTTTTATGCTATAATAAAAGAATAATTAAGGAGGAAAATATGGTTTTAGATATTAAAGAAGTTCTTACAAACAAGGAATTAATTGATAAAGAAGTAGAAATTGAAGGCTGGATAAAAACATCAAGAGCATCAAAAAATTTCGGATTCATTGAATTAAATGACGGCTCATGCTTTAAGTCCATTCAAGTTGTTTATGATAATGAACTTGACAACTTTGAACAAGTACAAAAATTTTCATTACCAAGCTCTTTAAAAGTAAAGGGAATAGTTGTAGAAAGTCCAGGAACAAAGCAAAACGTTGAGATTCACGGGAAAAGCATTGAGCTTATGGGAGTTTCAAATAATGATTATCCCCTTCAAAAGAAAAGACATACAATGGAATATTTAAGGACAAAAGCTCATTTAAGACCAAAGACAAACACCTTTAATGCAGTTTTTAGAGTAAGAAGCTTAATAGCCTTTGCGATTCATAAATTTTTCCAAGAAAAGGGTTTTATATACATTCACACTCCAATTATTACAGGTTCTGATGCTGAAGGTGCAGGAGAAATGTTTCAGGTTACAACTTTAGATTTAAATGAAGTGCCAAAAGAAAATGGAAAGATAGATTATTCCAAAGACTTTTTCGGTAAAGAAACAAATCTTACAGTTTCCGGTCAACTTGAAGCAGAAGCCTTTGCCCATGCCTTTAAAAATGTATATACATTTGGACCTACATTTAGAGCGGAAAACTCAAATACTACAAGACATGCTGCAGAATTTTGGATGATAGAACCAGAAATGGCTTTTGCAGATTTAAATGACAATATGGAAACCGCTGAAGCTATGCTTAAATATGTTATAAATTATGTTCTTGAAAATGCACCGGATGAAATGAATTTCTTTAACAGTTTTGTAGATAAAGATCTTTTAGAAAGACTTCAAAATATTGTTTCAAACGATTTTGGAAGAATAACTTATACTGAAGCCATTGAATTACTTGAAAAATCAAAAGAAGAATTTAAATATCCAGTAAAATGGGGCATAGATCTCCAAACTGAACATGAAAGATATTTAACTGAAAAGATTTTTAAAAAACCTATATTTGTAACAAACTATCCAAAGGAAATTAAAGCCTTTTATATGACTTTAAATGAAGATGGAAAGACTGTTGCAGCTTGTGACCTTTTAGTTCCAGGAATTGGAGAAATAATAGGTGGTTCTCAAAGGGAACACAGACTTGATGTATTAAAACAAAGAATTCTTGATAACGGTATGGATTTAGAAACTTATGAATGGTATTTAGATTTAAGAAGATACGGTTCGGTAATAACTTCGGGTTACGGTCTTGGATTTGAAAGGGCAGTTATGTATATAACAGGAATGGGCAATATAAGAGATGTCATCCCATTTCCAAGAACAGTAGGCTCAGCGGAATTTTAAGGAGAAAAAATGAGAGAATACAATCCTTCAAAAATAGAAAAAAAATGGCAAAAATTTTGGGAAGAAAATAAAACTTTTAAAGCCCAAGATGATAATTTAAAGAAAAAATTTTATGCTTTAGTAGAATTTCCTTATCCATCAGGACAAGGACTTCATGTTGGACACCCAAGACCTTATACAGCTCTTGATATAGTTGCAAGAAAAAGAAGACTTGAAGGTCAAAATGTTCTTTTTCCCATGGGTTGGGATGCCTTCGGTCTTCCAACAGAAAATTATGCAATAAAACATAAAATTCATCCTGAAATTGTAACAAGAGAAAACGTAAAAAGATTTAAGGAACAATTGCAATCTATAGGATTTTCCTTTGATTGGGATAGGGAGATAAACACAACAGATCCTGAATACTATAAATGGACTCAGTGGATATTTTTAAAATTATTGGAAAATGGCCTTGCTTACAAGTCTGAAATGCCTATTAACTGGTGCCCTTCATGTAAAGTTGGACTCGCCAACGAAGAAGTTATAGGAGGAAAGTGTGAAAGATGTGGAGAAGAAGTTGTTCAAAAGGTAAAAAGCCAATGGATGCTTAAAATCACAGACTATGCAGAAAAATTAATTCAAGGTTTAGATGAAGTTGATTTTATCGACAGGGTAAAATTACAACAAAAAAATTGGATTGGAAAAAGCATAGGAGCACAAGTATTTTTCACTTTAAAAAATTCAAATGAAAAAATAGAAATATTTACAACAAGGCCAGACACAATTTTCGGTGCGACTTATATGGTTCTTTCACCGGAACATCCCATTGTAAAAAATCATAAAGAGCAAATTGAAAATTATGCAGAAGTAGAAAAATATGTAAATGAAGTATCTAAAAAAAGTGACTTTGAAAGAAGCGAGTTAAATACTAATAAAACAGGGGTGGAATTAAAAGGCTTAAAAGCAATTAACCCCTTAACAAATGAAGAGATACCTATATGGATTTCAGATTATGTCCTTATGTCCTACGGAACAGGAGCAATTATGGCAGTTCCTGGTCATGACACAAGAGATCATGAGTTTGCAAAAAAATTCGGTTTGAAAATAGTTAAGGTAATTGACGGACCGGATGTTGACGAAAAACCTAATACTGAAACAGGAGAAGGAAAACTTGTAAACTCCGGTTTTTTAAACGGGTTAAGTGTAAAAGAAGCAACAGAAAAAATGATTGCTTGGCTTGAAAAAAATAAAATCGGACAAAAAAAGACCAATTATAAATTAAGAGATTGGGTATTTTCAAGACAAAGATATTGGGGAGAACCAATTCCTGTAGTTTACTGTGAAAAACATGGCTGGGTAGGAATTGATGAAAGTGAACTTCCTTTAAAATTACCTAAAGTTGAAGATTATGAGCCATCTCACGATGGAGAATCACCTTTATCAAAAATGACAGATTGGGTAAATACAACTTGTCCAATTTGTGGCGGACCAGCAAAAAGAGAAACAGATACAATGCCTAACTGGGCAGGAAGTTCATGGTATTATCTTCGTTATATAGATCCTCACAATAAAAAAGAATTTGCAGATCAAAACAAATTAAAATATTGGCTAAATGTTGATTGGTATAATGGAGGAATGGAACATACAACCCTTCACTTATTGTATTCCAGATTTTGGCACAGATTTTTATACGACTTGGGACTTGTCCCAACAAAAGAGCCCTATCAAAAGAGAACTTCTCACGGAATGATTCTTGGTAAAAACGGAGAAAAGATGTCCAAATCAAGGGGTAATGTAGTAAATCCCGATGATGTTGTAAAAGAATTTGGAGCGGATACTTTAAGAACCTATGAAATGTTTATAGGAGATTTCGAAAAATCAGCACCTTGGAGTGAAGAAGGTGTTAAAGGATGTAGAAGATTTCTTGAAAGAGTTTATAAAGCTTTTGAATTAGTTGATAAAAATCTTAAAGAAAGTAAACTTGAACAATCAATTCACAAAACAATAAAAAAAGTTTCTTTTGACTATGAAAATTTAAAATATAATACAGCCATAGCTGCCCTTATGTCACTTCTAAACGAATTTTATGATTCAGAGAAAATAACAAAAGAAGATTATAAAATATTTTTAATTTTGTTAAATCCAGTAGCACCTCACATAACAGAAGAGCTTTGGGAGGAAGGAAAGTTCGGAGGATATATTCATGAACAAAAATGGCCTGAATATGACGAAGAAAAAACAATCTCTTCAAAATTAGAAATACCAGTACAATTTAATGGTAGAGTAAGATTTACCATAGAAGTAAATAGACAAGCAGATAAAGAAGAAATTTTAAAAATAGCAAAAGAAAATGAAAATTATAAGACATGGACGGAAAATAAAAAAATAGTAAAAGAAATTTATGTTCCAGGTAAAATATTAAATATAGTAGTAAAGTAGAAATAAAAAACTCATCTGTAAAAAGGTGAGTTTTTATTTTGGAAAAAAGCCATAGAAAAAATTTGATGTGATATAATAACTTCAAAGAACCAATATGAAAAAAAGAGGTTAATATGACTATAGGATTTTCAGAATTTTTAGGAGAAGTTTTTACAAACCCTATTTTATTAATAACAATAATTTTAATAATAGGAGGAATGGTAGTAAATGGAATTACAGATGCATCAAATGCAATAGTAACCTGCGTTTCAACAAGAGCAATAAACATTGATTACGCCATAGCCATAGCAGGATTTATGAATTTTTTAGGAGTCCTCACAATAATGATGTCAAACACAAGAGTAGCAAAAACAATATATGGTTTAGTAAACTTCGGCAATAAAAGCGATATACTCTTTATTGGCATAATCTCAGCCTTAGTATCTGTAATTATTTGGTCCATAGGAGCCTGGCATTTCGAAATACCCAGCTCCGAATCCCACGCATTAGTATCGGGACTTATAGGATCAAGTCTTGCAGTATCAGGATTTGCAGGGATAGGCATAAAAGAATTTTTAAAGGTCTTTATAGGATTTTTTCTTACAATTATTTTAAGCTTTTTATTTGGATACTTAATAGTAAACTTAATAAAAAAAGTTTGTAAAAATAAGGACAGAAGAAAACTTCAAGAACCATTTAAAAACACTCAAATATTTTCTGGAGTCTTTCTTGCCTTTATGAATGGAGTTCAAAATGGACAAAAATATTTGGGAGTTCTTTTTATAGTTCTATCAGCCTTTAAGGACAAAGAAAGTATAAATAAAATACCCCTATACCTACTTCTAATATTTGGTCTTGCAATGGGACTTGGAACAGCAATAGGGGGCAAAAAAATTATAAAATCCATAGGCATGAATCTTGTAAGGATAGAAAACTATGAAGGATTTTCTTCAGATATGAGCAGCTCTCTTGCAATATTAGGGGCAAGTATTTTTGGACTTCCTGTATCCACCACTCACGCCTCAACAAGTGCTTTAATGGGAGTCGGAGCATCAAAAAGATTTTCTAACGTAAACTGGTCCTTTGCCTTTAAAATGATAATAACCTGGTCCTTAACTTTTCCTGTAAATATAATCCTTGGATTTTTATTTACAAAACTTATATTAAAAATATGGTGAAAAAATGAAAAAAAATGAATTTAATTACTTTAAAATACTAAGAGAAATGGTAGAAGGCTCTATGGCCGCTGCAACCCTTCTAAATGAAATATTAAATGATTATAAACCAGAATAATTAATTGATAGAATGAGACAGATGCATGAAATAGAACATTCAAACGATGGACTCATTCATATAACTCATAATCACCTTATAAGAGAATTTTTAACTCCTATTGATAGAGAAGATATACAAGTGCTGCTTCAAGAGTTGGATGAACCAACAGACTCCATAGAAGATGTTTTATTTGCCCTTTATATGTATAACATTCAGGAAATAAAACCAGAAGCCTTAAAATTTTCAAGATTAATCTCTCGGGCAACAGACGCACTTTATGAAGCGATAATAGAATTTCAAAACTATAATAAAAAATCTAAAATTAAAGATAAAATTATAGAGGTAAACAGACTTGAAGAAGAAGGAGATAACCTCCACTTAAACGCCATAAGAGACCTTTATATAAAAGAAAAAGATGCAAAAGAACTTTTAATTTGGACAAGAACATTCGATAAACTTGAAAGATGTTTGGACGATCTTGAGAAATCGGCAAATCTTTTGCAATCAATAATATTAAAAAACTTTTAAACAAATATAAAAAGAGACTTAAAAATTTTAAGTCTTTTTTTAAAATATTTAAAAAAAATGGTAAAAAATCTTTTGATTTGTTATTGGATAAAAAATAATTAAAAATTAACTTCATATGAGAAAGGTTTTAAAAGGGCCTGTTAAATCAAAGGAATTTAAAATAAATTATAAGTATATTTTACAAAAACTTGTTATAAATCTTGTGTAAAGGTATAATTAATTTATAATTTGAGGTGAAATATGAAAGTTGCTATAATCCTTGCGGCAGGCGAGGGAACAAGGATGAAATCAGACCTTCCAAAAGTAATGCATAAAGTGGGAGGTTTTTCTCTTGTAGACCATGTAATTCATTCTTGTTCAGATAAAGTTGATAAAATTATTTTAGTATTAGGTCATAAAAAGGAAATTGTAAAAGAACATTTAAATGGAAGTAATATCACTATTGTAGAACAACCAATAGGTGGAGAAAATCCTTATGGGACAGGTTTTGCAGTTCTTTGTGCAAAAGATGAGTTTAAGGATGATGATTCTGTGCTTATTCTAAATGGAGATACGCCTCTTATTGAGGCTAAGACTATTGAGGATTTTTTAACTTATCATGAAAAAAATAATTTTGCTTGCAGCGTTTTATCCGCTCATTTGGAAAATCCCAAGGGTTACGGAAGAATAATAAGAAATGGGGATCAAGTTTTAAAAATCGTTGAGGAAAAAGATGCTGATGATTCTGAAAAGCAAATAAAAGAAATTAATTCAGGGATTTTTGCTTTTAAGGGTGGTTTATTAAAAGAATATTTAGGTAAATTAAATACAAATAATGCTCAAGGAGAGCTATATTTAACTGATGTTTTAGGAAATTTAAAAAAAGATAATGAAAATGTCGGTGCCTATACTATTTATGACGAAACTCAGATTCTTGGAGTTAATTCTAGAAGACAATTATGTGAGTTACAAAAAATTCTTAATGAAAAAATAATTAATTTTCATCTTGATAATGGAGTTACCTTTATAGATCCTAAGTCAAGTTATGTTGAAAAGAATGTTAAAATATCTAAGGATACAATTATATTTCCTGGAGTTTACTTAGAAGGAAATACTGTTATTGGAGAAAATGTAATAATTAGAGGAAACACAAGAATTGTAGATTCGACTATAGGAGATAATGTAGTTATAGATTCATCTCTTATTGAAAGTTCTATTGTTTCCAATGGAGTTAAAATAGGTCCTTTTTCTCATTTAAGACCTAATTCAAATATTGGTGATAATTGTAAAATAGGAAATTTTGTTGAAATAAAAAATTCTACTTTAAAAAGTGGAACAAAGGCTTCCCATTTAGCATACGTTGGAGATGCAGATGTTGGGAAAAATGTAAATATCGGTTGTGGTGCTATTTTCGTCAATTATGACGGCAAAAATAAATTCAGAACAATTGTTGGCGATAATGCTTTTATAGGCAGCAATTCAAACTTAGTGGCTCCTCTTGTTGTAGAAGATTACGGCTATGTTGCAGCAGGTTCAACTATTACAAAAAAGGTTTCTAAGGGAGAACTTGCTCTTGAAAGATCAAAGCAATTGAGCTTTAAGGATTGGGTTGAAAAGAAAGGTTTATTAGGAGGAAAAGAATGAATTCATGTAATGGACAATCAGGTAAAATACAAATTTTTACCGGTAATTCCAACCGCGAACTTGTAAAAAAGATTTGCGAAAATTTAGGTATTGAAATGTCTAAATGCGAAGTTAAAAAATTTTCAGATGGAGAAATTCAACTTGATATCGGGGAAACTGCAAGAGGAAAAGATGTTTACATCATTCAATCAACCTCAAGTCCTGTAAATGATAATTTAATGGAACTTTTAATTTTGCTTGATGCTCTTAAACGTGCTTCTGCAGGTAGAATCAATGTTGTTATACCTTACTATGGATATGCAAGGCAAGATAGAAAGACAAAGGCAAGAGAACCTATAACTTCGAAATTAGTGGCAGATCTTTTGGAAACTGCAGGAGCTGACAGAGTGGTTGCTATGGATTTACATGCGGGACAAATTCAAGGTTATTTCAATATTCCCGTTGATCATCTTTCAGCAATACCTTATCTATCAAATTATTTTGAAAAGTTAGTAAAGAATTCAAATGAAGATTTTGTAGTTGTTTCTCCAGACTTGGGTGGAGTAACACGTGCAAGGACTTTTGCTAATAGATTGAATCTGCCTATTGCAATTATTGAAAAGAGAAGGCCTAAGCCAAATGTTTCTGAAGTAATGAATATTATAGGAGAAATTGAAGGAAAAGATTGTATTTTAATTGATGATATTGTTGATACTGCAGGAACTATTTGTCAAGCTGCTAAGGCTTTAAAGGACAATGGTGCAAAAAAAGTTTACGGTTGTGCAACTCATGCAGTTCTTTCCGGTCCTGCTTATGATAGAATTGAATCTTCTGTAATGGAAGAATTTGTAGTTACAGATACAATTAAAGTAGATGAAGATAAATTAAAGGGGAAACTAACTCAAATAAGCGTTGCTCCAATTTTTGCATCTGCTATAAGAAGGATAAATGGCAATACATCTGTAAGTGAGATGTTTGATAAATAATGTATATAATAGTAGGTCTTGGGAATCCCGGAAATAGGTATGAGAATACAAGGCATAATATGGGATTTTTAACTATAGACAGATTGGCAAAAAAATATAATGTAAGAGTTGATAAAATAAAATTTAAATCTTTAATAGGAGAGTTTTATCTAAACGGTGAAAAGATTATACTTGTAAAGCCTCAAACTTTTATGAATAATAGTGGAGAGGCAGTAAGAGAAGTTATGAACTTTTATAAGGAGGATATAAAAAATCTTTTAGTTGTAGTTGATGACATAGATATTGAATTTGCAACAATTAAGATTAAGCAAAAAGGCTCAGCAGGAACTCATAACGGACTTAAATCAATTATTTATCAGCTCCAATCAGATGAATTTCCAAGGCTTAAAATCGGAGTAGGAAAAAATAATTTGCCAGATTTAGCAGATTTTGTTTTATCAGGATTTGCAGAAAATGAAAAAAAACCTATAATAGATACTATCGACTCTGCTGTAGAGGCAATTACAACTTATATTGTAAAGGGAATTGATACGGCGATGAATAATTTTAATAACAAGCTGTCTAAATGACAGCTTTTTTGTGGTGGATATGGGAATTTTATTAGATAATTTAAAAAATTTAAAATCTTATAAGGACACATTAGAGGCTTTAAAAGAAGATGGAGCAAAAGTTGGAGCTTTCGGAACAATAGAGGGTTTCAGTAGCATTTTATCTTATGGCTTATCTTCTAATTATGAAGAAATAATTATACTTACAAGTGATGAACTTAGGGCAAAAAAAATAAATGAGGATTTAAATTCTTTAGGTAAAAAAGCATTTTATTATCCGTCTAAGGATATTTTTCTTTACGAAAGAGATTATAGAAGCATGGATAATATTAAAAATAGGATTAATACCCTAAAAGGAATAAGTTTAAATAAAGAAAAAATTCTTGTAACAACTTTTAAGAGCTTAAAAGATAAAATTACAAGCCCTGATATTTTTAAAAATAACTTTCTTGCAATTTCTATTGGTGCCACATTTGATCTTAATGAACTTGGAAAGATTTTTTATAAAATGGGTTATGAAAGAGTTTTTCAAGTGGAAAGCATGGGAGAATATTGTATAAGAGGAGGAATTGTAGATATATATACTTCCGATGGTCCTATGCGTTTGGAATTTTTCGATAATGAAGTTGATTCAATAAGAAGTTTTGATATTGAAAGTCAAAGATCAATTGAAAATTTAGAAAGTATTTTAATAGGACCGGCAAAAGAAATAATTATTCCTGATGAGGAAAAGCAAAAAGCAGCTAAAAAAATTGAAAAATCTATTAAAAAAACAAGGCTAAAGGGAAGAAATTTAGAAAGATTAAATGAAAAATTCAATCTTTATATTGAAAAATTAGTGGAAGATTTTCAAGCAAACAATTGGGATTTGCTCCTTCCTTTTATTGATGAAAAATATTTAAGATCAATATTTGATTATTTTTCAAAGCCCTTAATAATTATTGAGGATCCAAAAAAAATTATTGAAAGAGATAATTCGGATTTAAAAATTTATTTGGAAAATTTAAAAGAATTGATTTTAAATGGAGAAGCTTTAAAAGAACATGAGAACGTTTCTTTTAAAAGTCAGGATTTAATAAAAAAAATAAATGAAAACAAAGTTTTAACTTTAAATACTCTTTTAAACCCCACAAATGAATTTGCCCCAAAGGATATAGTTAATTTTAAATTAAAGTCCATTGTAAATTATAGGGGTCGCCTAAAACTTTTTAAAGAAGATATTAATTCTTATTTGTATAGGGGATATAAAATTCTTATTATGGCAGGGTCTGAAAAAAGAGCCCAAAGACTTCTAACAACTTTAAAAGAGCTTGATTTAAAAGGAAGGATAGATAAAGAAAGAAAATCAATTTCTTCAGGTGAAATAGTAATAAGCACAAATAATTTAGGCCAGGGCCTTGAAATTGTTGATTCTAAGTTAATAATTTTAAATCAAGGAGATATTTATGAACAAAATCTTAAAAGAAAGAAGAGAAAAAAATCCGATATAAAACTTTCTGATTTAAAAGTAGGGGATTATGTTGTTCATGAAACTCATGGGATTGCCCAATATGTAGGCAATAACATAATGGAAATTCAAGGAATAAAAAGAGATTATTTGACCCTACAATATAGTGGAGGAGATAGGGTTTTCATTCCTATTGAATCTTTAGATATAATTCATAAATATATAGGAAGTGAAGGGGTAAGGCCTAAGCTCAATAAATTAAATTCTACAGATTGGCAAAAACAAAAAAATAAAGCTAAAAAAGCTGTGGAAGAAATGGCAGATTATTTAATAGATCTTTATGCAAATAGGGAAAATTCCAAGGGATATCAATATGGCCCTGACACCGAATGGCAAAGGGAGTTTGAAAATTCTTTTATTTATGAGGAAACGGAAGGCCAGCTAAGAGCAAGTCAAGAAATAAAAGAGGATATGGAAAAGCAGAAACCTATGGACAGGCTTCTTTGTGCCGATGTAGGTTATGGTAAGACAGAAGTTGCCATAAGAGCAGCCTTCAAAGCTGTTATGGATTCAAAACAAGTGGCTTTTTTAGTTCCAACAACAATTTTAGCTCAACAGCATTACAATACTCTTGTTGAGAGATTTAGAGATTTTCCAATAAAAATTGCCATGCTTTCAAGATTTAGAAGTCCTAAGGAACAAAAGGAAGACATAAAAGATTTAAAAAATGGATTTGTTGATATTGTAGTAGGAACTCACAGGCTTTTGTCAAAAGACATTAAATTTAAAGATTTAGGGCTTTTAATTGTTGATGAGGAACAGAGATTTGGAGTTAAACATAAAGAATCACTAAAGCTTCTTAAAGAAAATGTAGACACCCTTACTTTAACTGCAACGCCAATACCAAGAACCCTTCAAATGTCTATGATAGGAATAAGGGACATGTCTGTAATAGATGAGCCTCCGGAGGAAAGATTTCCCACTCAAACTTATGTCCTTGAATATAATGACATGATGATAAGAGAAGCAATTTTAAAAGAGATTGAAAGAGATGGTCAGGTTTATTTTGTATACAACAGAGTTTCAAACATGGAAAACAAATTAGAGGAGCTTAGAAAATTAGTCCCTGAAGCAAGTTTTGCCATGGCAAACGGTCAAATGAAAGATAAGGTTCTTGAAGAAACCATGATGTCTTTTTTAAATCATGAAGTTGATGTTCTTTTATGTTCTACTATTATTGAAACTGGTATGGATGTGCAAAATGCAAATACAATGATTGTAACTGAAGCAAACAGACTTGGACTTTCACAGCTTTACCAGTTGAGGGGAAGAATAGGTAGGTCAAACAGACTTTCCTATGCTTATTTCACCTATGACAAAAGAATTTCCATGTCAGAAATAGCTGAAAAGAGATTAAAATCAATTAAAGAATTTACAGAATTTGGTTCCGGATATAAAATTGCCATGAGAGACCTTGAGATAAGAGGATCAGGTTCAATTTTAGGGGAAAAACAAAGTGGACATATTGAAACCATAGGTTATGATTTATATATTAAATATTTACAAGATGCAATTAAAAAGAAAAAAGGATTGGAAAGTGAAGAAGAGGTAGAAACTACAATAGATATAAAAATTGATTCTTATATACCTAAGACTTATATAAATGATGAGGAAATAACAATTGAGATATACAAAAAGATTGCAGGAATTTCCAATAATGAAGAGTATAGGGATCTTCTTGATGAATTATTTGACAGGTTTGGAAATGTTCCAAGAGAGGTTTCAAATTTAATGGATATTTCATTAATTAGACAAACTGCAAAAAAACTTGGTATAATATCAATCGTTGAAATAAATAAGACTTATGAATTTTCATTTATAAAGGGAAGATTAACCTTAGCTCTTATAAATGAGATTAGATTTACTTTTAAAGATCTGGATTTTAATTTAAAAGGACTTCCTAAAATAAAGGTGAGAAATTTAAAAAATCCACTTGAGGATATAAAAAGTATCCTTGCCATTATAGGAAGTCATAAATACTGACAGATATTTTAATTTGTAGTATAATAAAAAAGCTAATAATAAGAGAGGAAGTTTATATGAATATTAAAAAAATAATTAAAGTATGCACAATAGGAATTACACTTGCATCTATGCTAACAGCCTGTGGAGGAAAAGCTCCTCAAGGAGTGGTTGCCACTGTAAATGGAGTTGACATTCCAACTGATAAATTTGATATGGAATATGCAGCTCAAAGAAATTCAATTGTTTTACAATATGGAGAAGATTATTTAAAAGAAGATATGGGCAACGGAAAAGGGACAGTTGACCAAGGAATAAGACAATATGTTTTAAATAATTTAGTTCAAATGGAAACTGTAAAGCAAGATGGAGAAGCAAAAGGAATTAAGGTTGATCCTAAAAAGGTTGAAGAACAATTAAATGCTTTATACACTCAAGAAGGTGGTCAGGATAAATTTAATGAAGCTTTGAAAAAGCAAGGCTTAACTGAAGAATTTTTTAAGAACTATTTAGAAACAAAGGAATTTTTATCTGAATACACAAAAAAAATGCTTGAAGATTTAAAACCTACAGATGAAGAAATTAAGAAAGAATACGAAGCTCATAAAAATGAATATTTTACAGCAAATGCAGCTCATATTTTAGTTGCTGATGAAAAAGAAGCAAAAGAAATTAAAAAACAACTTGATGAAGGTGCAGATTTTGCAAAACTTGCAAAAGAAAAATCTACTGATCCCGGTTCAAAGGATAAGGGAGGAGAACTTGGAGATTTTTCAAACGGAGTAATGGATCCTGATTTTGAAAAGGCTGTAAAGAGCTTAAAAGCAGGAGAAATTTCTTCTCCAGTAAAGACAACTTACGGATATCATATAATAAAACTTAACAGCTTTAATAATCTTGAATTTGATAAGGTTAAAGACCAAATATCTAAAAAGTTAACTGACGAAAAATTTACAAAATATCTAAAAGATCTTGAAAAGAAGGCAAAAGTTAAAAAATATATAGATCCTAAAAAAGACTATGAATTAAAAGAAGAGTATAAGGTTGTAGTTCCTAAAAAAGAAAATGAAGAACAAACTAAAAAAGATGGAAACAAAAATAACTCTTCAAATGAAAATAAGACACAAAACAAAAATAAAAATGATAACAAAAAAAATAATAAATAAAAACAAAGAAAAAGCCATTGAGTTACTAAAAGCAGATATCCAATCATTT
>CAMQDG010000038.1 GCA_946999425.1 uncultured Peptoniphilus sp. | reverse complement strand
AAAAACGAAAAAGAATAAATATAGAAAAAAGATTTATTGAAAAAATTTTAAAACAAAATGCTTCACGTAAAGCATAAAAGAATTAAAAATATATTTTTAAATAAATTTATTAAATTTATTTAAAATTTATCTACAAATGCCTAAATGATTATGCTCAATGTGATATAATTTCAGAAGATACTCAAGGAGTAATTATGAAAACAAAAATTTTAAAAATTGAAAGTCCAAATGATTTGGAAAAAATTAAAGTTGCGGCAAAGGCTTTAAGGGATGGAAAACTGGTAGTTTTCCCAACTGAAACTGTTTATGGTTTAGGCGGTGACGGTTTAAATCCGAAAACTTGCAAGGACATTTATCTTGCCAAGGGTCGTCCCAGCGACAATCCTTTAATTTTACACATAGCAAGAAATGATCAGCTTAAGGCTCTTGTTAGAGAAATTCCTGATGTTGCTAAAAAATGTATGGAAAATTTTTGGCCAGGACCTCTTACTATGATTTTTAATAGAAGTAATATTGTTCCTGATGAGGCTACGGGAGGTCTTGATACTGTTGCTATAAGGATGCCTTCTCACAAGATTGCTAATGCAATTTTAAATGAAGCTGATATTCCTGTTGCGGCTCCTTCTGCTAATACTTCTGGCAGACCTTCTCCTACTAATGCAAATCATGTTATTGATGATCTTTTTTCAAAGGTTGATTATATTGTTGATTCTGGTTTTACTGATGTGGGAATTGAGTCTACGGTTCTTGATGTGACTCTTGATCCGCCTATGATTTTAAGACCAGGTGGAATCACTCTTGAAATGCTGGAAGATGTTATTGGGACAGTTTTGACTGATAATACTGCAATTGATGCCAGTGACAAAAGAATTCCCAAATCTCCCGGTCAAAAGTATAAGCACTATGCTCCTAAGGCTGAGGCTTATTGTTTTGCGGGTAATTTAAAAAATATTGTAAATACTATTAATAAAAAAATTAAAGACCAACCGGACAAAAAAATTGCGGTTTTGGCAACGGAGGAGACTCAAAAAGACTATCTTGGAGCTTTTAAGGTAATAAACCTTGGCTCAAGAGAAGATATGCCTCAAATCGCCCACAATTTGTTCTATGCTTTAAGGGAGTGTGATGAGCTTAATGTGGATTTAATTTATGCGGAGGGCTTTGAGTTTAGAGGTATAGGTACTGGAATTATGAACAGGCTTTTAAAGGCTTGTGGTGGAAAAATTACATTAGGTTTATAGGAGGATTTTATGAGTAAATTAACAGTATGTGATCACCCTTTGATACAACACAAACTTACAATTATGAGAAAGAAAGAAACTTCAAGTCATGAGTTTAGAGAGTTGGTAAAAGAAATTGCTACTCTTATGGGCTATGAGGTTACAAGAGATTTAGACCTTAGTGATATAGAGATTGAAACTCCTCTTGAAAAAACAACAGGTAAGGAAATTTCTGGAAAAAAATTAGGTATTGTTCCTATTTTAAGAGCTGGTGTTGGAATGGTTGATGGATTTTTAAGTCTTGTTCCTGTGGCAAGGGTTGGATATATTGGTCTTTATAGGGATCCTGCAACTTTAAAACCTGTTACTTATTACAACAAAATGCCCAAGGATATTTCAGAAAGAACTATGATTTTAGTTGATCCTATGCTTGCAACGGGTGGTTCTTTAATTGAAGCTGTTAGGGAGCTTAAAAATTCCGGGGCAAAATCAATTAAGGCTGTTTGTATTGTTGGTGCTCCAGAGGGAATAAAGGCTTTTCAAGAGGCTCATCCTGATGTTGATTTATATCTTGCAGCAGTTGACAGATGTCTAAATGACCATGGATATATTTTGCCTGGTCTTGGTGATGCAGGAGATAGGATTTTCGGAACAAAATAGGAGAAATAATGCAAAAAATTATTGTACCCTTTTTAATATCATTTATTATAAGTTTACTATTTACGCCGGTTGCAATTAAACTTGCACCGGTTTTGGGTTTTATGGATATTCCTAAAGATAATAGAAGAATGCACAAAAAACCAATGCCCCTTGCTGGTGGTACTGCAATTTATCTTGGGGTAATTATTTGTCTTTTTATATTTTTAAGAGATAAGAAGGATCTTTTTTACCTTATTTTCTCTTCGAGCCTTATTTTAATTTCTGGCTTAATTGATGATAAGGTGGGTTTAAGTCCTAAAATGAAAATTTTGTTTCAACTTTCTGCTGCTCTTATTCTTGTTTTAGGCGGCTCGAGAATTGAATTTTTTACAAATTTTCTAAAGGGTTCTTTTTTAAGCCACATGGAAAATGTAATTTGGCTTGAATATCTTTCAGTACCCCTTACGATTTTTTGGATTGTGGGAATTACAAATACTGTCAATTTAATTGACGGTCTTGATGGTCTTGCTGCTGGTGTAAGTGGAATTTGTGCCCTATCTCTTATGTTTATAGCTTTGAAAATGGATTTAATTACTGTTGCCCTTCTTTCTGCTATTGTTGCCGGTGGAGCTCTTGGATTTTTGCCCTATAATTTTAATCCGGCAAAGATATTTATGGGAGATACTGGAGCCTTATTTTTAGGTTTTATGCTTTCATATATTTCTGTTCAGGGAGTAATGAAATATGCAACTGCTCTTACGATTTTTGTCCCTGTTTTGGTTTTAGGTGTTCCTGTTTTTGATACGACTTTTGCCATGATAAGAAGATTTTTATCTGGCAAAAAAATTTCAGAAGCTGACAAGGGTCATCTTCACCACAGGTTGTTAGCTTTAGGTTTAAGTCAAAGACAGACAGTTTTAATTCTTTACACAATTTCCATTATATTTGGAGTTCTTGCAAATGTAATAAGCGATTTCGATCCTATAATAGGCATAATAAGTTCGGTAATTATAATTTTATTTATATTTGTACTTGCCTATGCCAAGGGCATGTTTAAAAACAAGGAGGAAAAATGAAAGTTCTAACAGTTTTCGGAACAAGACCTGAAGCTATTAAAATGGCTCCTATTGTTAAAGAGCTTAAAAGGCAAAATATAGATTCAAAGGTTTGTGTTACTGCCCAACATAGGGATATGTTGGATCAGGTTTTAAAAATTTTCAATATAATTCCCGACTACGATTTAAATATTTTTAAATCCGGTCAAAGTCTTACAGAAATTACAACTAAATCTTTAATAGGTCTTGAAGACGTAATAAAAGATTACAAGCCAAGTGTTCTTCTAATTCAAGGAGATACTACTACTGTTTTTGCAGGAGCTCTTGCTGCTTTTTACCAAAATGTAAAAATCGGTCATGTGGAAGCGGGCCTTAGAAGTTTTAATCTTCATTCCCCCTATCCTGAAGAAGCAAATAGAAAACTCGTTTCAGTTCTTGCTGATTATAATTTTTGTCCTACTAATGCAAACAGAGAAAATCTTTTAAAGGAAGGTTATTCCGATAAAAATATTTATATTACAGGCAATACTGTAATTGATGCTCTTCATTATGCAGTAGATAAAAATTATAAATTTGAAAATTCTCTTTTAAATGAAATTGATTTTAATAAAAAAATAATACTTATGACTTGTCATAGAAGAGAAAATTTAGGACAGCCTATGGAAAATATTTTTAAGGCTGTTTTAGATGCAGTAAATGAAGATGAAAATGCTCAAGTTATTTTTCCTATTCATTTAAATCCCAAGGTTCGTCAAATTGCAAAAAGTGTTTTTAAAGATAATAAAAAAATTCATTTAATTGAGCCTCTTGACTACTTACCTTTTTCAAATTTAATGGGAAAAGTTTCTTTTCTTGTTACTGATTCTGGAGGAATACAGGAAGAGGCACCTGCTCTTGGAAAACCTGTTATTGTTGTAAGGGATGAAACAGAGAGAATGGAAGGTGTAATTTCAGGTACTGCAAAACTTGTGGGAACTGAATATAAAAATGTTTATGAGGCTGTAAAAACTTTATTAAATGATGAAAAAGTTTATAAAGAAATGGCCCATGCAGTAAATCCTTATGGAGATGGACAAGCGGCAAAAAAAATTGTTGATATTTTAAAAGAAAATTAATTTAAGCTCCTTTAGGGAGCTATTTTTATAGGAAAATTATTTAGGAGGAAGTATGGAATTTGAGTGCAGTAAGTGTCATAAAATTTACCCTATAGATACTTTAGAGGCAAATTGTTCTTGTGGGGGACTTTTTAATTTAAAATACAAAAAAGAAAAGTTTGATTTAAATAAGATTAAAAAAAATGATTGGTCGATTTTTCGCTATATAAATTTTATGGCAAATAAGGAAGAAAACCAAATTGTAAGCCTTGGAGAGGGCTTAAGTCCCATTGTAAAATTAAATGACAATGTTTTATTAAAAATGGATTATTTTATGCCCACCCTATCTTTTAAAGACAGGGGTGCAGCAGCTTTAATTTCCCATGCAAAATCCATCGGTGTAAAAAAAGTAATTCAAGATAGCTCTGGAAATGCCGGAAATTCTGTTGCAGCCTACTGTGCAAGGGCAAATATCCAGTGTGAAATTTTTGTTCCCGAGGGAACTTCTCCTCAAAAAATAAATATGATAAAAGCTCATGGAGCAAAAATAAATATTATTCCTGGTTCTCGAGATAATTGTGCTGATGCTGCTAGAAAAAAAGTTAAGGAAGAAAAAATTTATTATGCAAATCATGTTTATAATCCTTTTTTCTATGAAGGCACTAAAACTTATATTTATGAAACTTATGAAGAACTTGGTAAAATTCCCGAAAATATTTTAGTTCCTGTGGGAAATGGAACTCTTTTTTTAGGAATTATCTATGGTCTTGAGGATCTTTTATTTAGCGGTATTATTGAAAAATTTCCAAACATTATAGGAGTTCAATCGGAAAACTGTGATCCTCTTTTACAGGCTATGGAAAGAAATATGGATAGCTATTATGAAGTTAAGCCTAAAAAAACTTTTGCAGAAGGAATTGCAATTGGTCAACCTAAAAGAGATGAAGAGATTTTAAGACTTGCTAAAAAATATAAGGTTAAATTTATTCATGCAAGGGAGGACAAAATTTTAGAGGCAAGACATTTTCTTGCTAAAAATGGAATTTATTGTGAGCACACCAGTGCTGCAAATTATGCCGGCTATTTAAATTACCTTGAAACTTTTGGTCCCCTTAAAGAAGTTCTAATACCCATGTGCGGTGCCGGTCTTAAATCAGACCACTAAAAAGCCATCAAGATTGATGGCTTTTTCTATGTAAAAATCACTTTTATTTTTTCTTTAAGTAACAAAAGTAAAAAAAAGACACCTTTTAAGGTGCCTTTTAAGTGTTTTAGTTTTCTATTAATTTTTGACCGTTTATTTTAATACCAGGGCCCATTGTTGTAGAAACTGTTACGCTTCTTAGGTAACGTCCCTTTGCAGCCGCTGGTTTTGCCTTTATAACTGCTGCAACAATTGCCTTAAAGTTTTCTGATAATTTTTCAGTTCCGAAGGAAACTTTTCCTATTGGTACATTAATGATAGCGGCTTTATCTACACGGTATTCAATTTTACCTGCTTTTGTATCGTTAACCGCTTTTGCTACTTCAAAAGTAACTGTGCCTGATTTTGGGTTAGGCATTAATCCCTTAGGTCCTAAGACTCTACCGATTTTACCTACAACGCCCATCATGTCCGGTGTTGCTATAACAACATCAAATTCAAACCAGTTTTCTTTTTGAATTTTTTCTACATATTCATCTCCACCTGCATAATCAGCTCCAGCGTCAAGTGCTTCTTGAACTTTTGGTCCTTTTGCAAGTACAAGAACTCTTATGCTTTTTCCTGTACCGTTAGGAAGTACTACTGTACCTCTTACTTGTTGATCAGCATGTCTTGGATCTACTCCAAGTCTCATGGCAAGTTCAACTGTTTCATCAAATTTTGCTTTTCCTGTTTTTTGTACGATTTCAAGAGCTTCATCTGCATCATATAATTTTGATTTTTCATATAATTTTAAGCTCTCTAAATAATTTTTTCCTCTTTTTGGCATATTTACCTCCTTGTGGTTTTAGCGAAAAATTTCTCCCACTTAATCAATAACTTCAACACCCATACTTCTTGCAGTTCCTGCTATCATACTCATTGCTGCTTCAAGACTTGCCGCATTTAGATCGGGCATTTTTGTCTTTGCAATCTCTTCAAGTTGTGCTTTTGTAATTTTTCCAACTTTTTTCTTGTTAGGTTCTCCTGAACCTGAGTTTAAGTTGATAGTCTTTTTAATTAAAACTGCAGCTGGTGGAGTTTTAGTTATAAAAGTAAATGATCTGTCTTGATATACTGTTAATACTACAGGAATAATCATGCCTGCTTGATCTTGTGTTTTTGCATTGAATTCTTTTGTGAATTGCATAATGTTAACACCGTGAGGACCAAGAGCAGTACCTACCGGCGGTGCCGGAGTTGCCTTTCCTGCAGGTATTTGTAATTTTACTAACGCTATGACTTTCTTTGCCATTTTTTACCTCCTGTGGTTTAGCGGAGTTACCCTCCCACTTTTTTCATTCTTTAAATCTTTAAAATTTGATTGAAATCAAGTTCTACGCTTGTATCTCTTCCGAACATTGAAACGATTACTTCAACTTTGCCTTTGTCATATGACATGAGTCTTATTTCTCCTACAAAGTCTTTAAAGGGACCTGAAATAATTTTAACATTTTCTCCCACTTCATAATTTCCGAAAAATTCTTTTTTATCTGCAACTCCAAGTGCAAGAACTTCTTCATCTGAAAGGGGAACTGGTTTTGATCCTGGTCCTACAAATCCTGTAACGCCTCTTGTATTTCTTACAAGATACCAGGATTCGTCATTCATAATCATTTTAACAAGTACATATGAGGGAAATAACTTCCTCTCTTTTACCTTTTCCTTGTTATCTTTCTTATCCACATATTCCTCCATGGGCACTTGGATGTCAAAAATAACATCTTCCATTTTTCTATTTTGCACCATGGCTTCCATATTAGCCTTTACTTTATTTTCATGGCCTGAATAAGTGTGGATTACATACCATTTAGCCTTATCTTCCCTATTTAAGTCTTCTGACATTCTACTTACCTACAATAAGCTTTATAAGGAAGTAAACTATCTCATCATAAGCTGAAAGAATCAAAGCTGTTATGATACTTGCAATGATAACAACAAGGGAATACTTAATTACTTGGTCTTTTGTAGGCCAAACAACTTTTTTAAATTCGGACTTAACACCACGTAAATATTTTCCTACGCTTTTCTTTTCTTCTGTTTTCTTAACAACAGGTTGTGCCATAAAATCCTCCTTATTTTGTTTCCTTGTGGCTTGTATGTTTCTTACAGAACTTACAATACTTTTTCATTTCCAATCTTTCAGTATTAGTTTTTTTGTTCTTATATGTTACATAGTTTCTTTGCTTACACTCTGTGCACTCAAGAACAACACGGTCTGCCATCTAAAACACCTCCATAAACGGTTTATAAAAAGGCTTAATTTATAAGCCCCTTGTAATTTTGGCATTTGCCTATTAAATTTACCTGCATATTTTACTATAAAGTCAATTATTTTGCAAGTTTTAATATAATGTTTAATAAGATTTCATATTTTTTAAATATTTGAAATTTATTATTTTATTAATTATTTTTAATTATAAATTTTCCATTTAATTAATAGTTAAAAAATATATAAAATTTTATACACAAAAAAACGAGCCTAATTTAAGCTCGTCTTTTTATTTTTAATTATTTGTCCAAAATTGTATCAAGTTTAGCTTTATCGAAACCTACAATTTCCTGTCCGTCAATAATTATTACAGGAACTCCTGTATAACCCATATTCATAAGTTCACTTCTTGCTTCCTTGTCTGTTTGAACATTTTTTTCTTCAAATTCAATATTTCTATCCTTCAAATATTCCTTTGCCATTGTGCAGTAGGGGCAAGTGTTTGAAGTATAAACTTTTACTTTATCCATAATACAACCTCCGTTTTTATTTTTACCCTTTTGTTTTTTATTTATTCACTATTTTATGCTTTGCGTGTTGGTAACCGTCTTCAAAAAGTCTTAAAACGTGTTCATCATCAAGGGAATAATAATTTTTTCTCCCGTCTTTTTTAAGTTGAACAAGATCTGTAAATTTAAGTAAAGACAGTTGATGGGAAATTGAGGATTGACTCATTTCCAAAAGTTCAGCTATGTCGGATACACATTGGGGACCGAAGGAAAGAGCATAGATTATTCTAAGTCTTGTAGGGTCTCCGAGTATTTTAAAAATACCTGAAAGTTGATTTAGCATTTTTTCATCTTGTGAAAATTTATCTACTTTGTTTTTTAAATTTTTTTCCAATTCATTACCTCCAATCAGGGAAATTTATAGCAAGTACCATAAATTCTTCCGGGCTTAATGTTTCTCCTCTTCTTTCAGGATCTATTCCCGAAAGTTCAAGAGCCTTTTGTATTTGTGCCTTGTCTAAATCAAAACCATAAGTTGAAAGGGCATTTAATATTGTTTTTCTTCTTTTTGAAAAGGATGCTCTTACAATTCTAAACATTTTTTCCCTATCAATTTCTTCCCTTTTATTTTTAAGTTTAAATTTTACAACTCCGCTGTCAACACGAGGTTTTGGCATAAATACAGTTTTTGGAACTGAAAATTCATATTTTGCATCTGCATAATAATTTATAAAAACTGTAAGAGAACCATAATCTTTAGTTCCTACTTTTGCAGTAAACCTGTCCGCAACTTCTTTTTGTACCATTACCGTTATAGATTCAATATTTCCTTCATATTCAAGAAGTTTTGTTAAAATCGGCGTTGTTACATAATATGGAAGATTTGCCACAACTTTTATAGGATTATCTTTAAAATGCTCTTTTAAAATTCTAAGATCCATTTTTAAAAAGTCTTGAAATATTACTTCTACATTATCATAATTTAGAGTTTCTTTGTGAATTTCTTTTAAATTTTCATCTATTTCCACAGATAAAATATTTGCCCCTCTTAATGCCATTTCTTCAGTTAAGGTACCTAAACCCGGCCCTATTTCAAGAACATTTGAATTCTCATCTATACCGGCTGTGTCCGCAATTTTTCTTACAATATTGCCATCTATTAGAAAATTTTGTCCCAGGCTTTTTGTGAATCTGAAGCCATACTTTTTTAAAATTTCCGAAACTATTTTCGGTTTAAATAGTCTTTCGATTGTTCCACCTCTTTCAGTGCATTTTCAAGTTCCTCTAAACTTATTTTAAAACTATTTAATCTTTTTAGCAAAATTTTTCCATTTGCATGACCTATTTTTAATTTTTGGCAGAGTTTTTCTCTTTTATATGAAGAATCCTCATTCCCTAAAAGTCCGTATTTATACAGGTCTTTCATTTGAAAAATCTCTTCATATTTTTCAGTAAGAGGTTTAGCATTTAAAAGAGCCTCTCTTATGTCTTCTTCCCTTGCATTTTCCACTCCTACATTTGTTCCTTTAAGACTTAAATGTCTTGGAAGATAGGCTTGCTTTGCTCCAGGAATGTTTTTTGTTAAATCTCTTCTTATTTTTTCTCCCATGTAGTCAGGATCTGTAAAAATAATTATTCCCCTTCTCTTATTTATACTTTTAAGGGTATTTATAAGTTTTTTACCGTAGCCAAACCCGTGTGTTGCAATTACTTCACAATCAAGGGCACTTTTTACCTTTGTAATATCGTCTTTTCCCTCAACTACTATTACTTCTTTAATCATGATAAAACTCCAAAGTATTCTTATCTGTTTGTTTTACAAGATCTTTTACGTCTATATTTCTTAAATCTGCAATTTCTTTTGCTGTATATTTTATAAACATAGGCTCATTTCTTTTTCCTCTCAGGGGAACTGGTGCCATATAAGGACAGTCCGTTTCAAGTAAAAGTCTTTCTATGGGAACTTCCTTGGCAACCTCTTTAGGTGTAACTGCATTTTTAAAGGTCACAGCCCCTCCAAGAGCGATGTAAAAACCAAGTTTAATATATTCCCTCATCATTTCAACACTTGAGCTGTAACAGTGGATTAGGACCTTTAGAGAGGGATATTTTTCTTTGCCTTCTTTTAAAATATCAAAGGTATCTTTATGGGCATCTCTTGAATGAATTACAATTGGAAGTTTTAATTTTGCTGCCAAGTCTATTTGCCTTTTAAAGACTTGTTTTTGAACTTGTCTTGGTGAATTGTCATAGTAATAATCGAGACCTATTTCTCCTATGGCAACTACTTTTTTATTTTTCGCAAGTTCTTCAAGTCTTTTTTCAATTTCTTCATCATAAGAATCGGCTTCATGGGGATGAACTCCAACTACTGCAAAAATATTGTCATATTTATTTGCAAGATTTACAGAATTTTCAGAGCTTATAATGTCAGCTCCTATATTATAAACTCTGTCAATTCCGTTTTCTTTTAAATTGTTAATAAGTTCTTCTCTATCAAGATCAAACTTTTCATCATCTAAGTGGGCATGTGAATCTATCATAATAATTTAACCTAAACTTACTCCGTCTTCTATTTTGTCCATCAGACTTGCAAGGGATAAATTACCATTTTTATCTTTTGCTGCAAGAAGCATTCCCTTGGATTCCACTCCCCTTAATTTAATAGGTTTTAAGTTTGCAATTATAATTATTTGCTTGCCTACTAAATCTTCTTTTTTATAGAAATCTTTAATTCCAGAAACTATGGTCCTTTTTTCTTGACCTAACTTTAAATTTAAAATATAAAGCTTATCTGCATTGGGATGGTCTTCAACAGATTCAATAGTTGCTACTCTAAGATCAAGTTTTTCAAAATCTTCAAGAGTTATTTCTTCTTTCCCTAAACCTACAATTGTTGATTTTTCTTCTTTTTCATTTTTCTTATGTTTTTTCCCTGCTTGCTTAATCCAATCATTTAGATCTTTTTCTCTTTTTTCAGCTAATTTTTTATTTGCCTTATTAAGATTTTCAATTTCTTTTTCAATGTCAAGACGCGGGAAAATTACATCTCCCTTAATGACTTTTTCGCCATCTAAAAGTCCAAACTTTGTAGCATCTTCCCATTTAACTTGGTCTTTTATTCCCAATTGTCTTCTGATTTCTTTTGAAGTATTTGTTATAAAAGGATAAATTAAAACACTTATAACTCTTATAGTTTCTGCAAGATTGTATAAAACATTGTCAAGTTTTTCCTTATCTTCTGAATTTTTTGCAAGAACCCAAGGTTGTGTTTCGTCTACATATTTATTTGCACGTCTTATAAGTTTCCAAATTTCTTCAAGGGCGTCAGAGAATTGATAAGTTTCCATTTCCTTATCTACTTTTTCTTTAACTGAAACGGCAATATTTTTCAAATTCTCATCAAATTCAGTTTTTGCAGAGGATCTTTTAATTATTCCTCCATTGTATTTTTCAATCATGGAAACAGTTCTTGACACAAGATTTCCAAGGTCATTAGCAAGGTCTGAATTTAATCTTGCCATAAATTTTTCTTTTGTGAAGCTTCCATCACTTCCAAAGGAAAATTCACGAAGTAAAAAGTATTTTAAAGCATCTACTCCGTAAAGTTCTATAATTGGTTCTGGATAAACTACATTTCCCTTACTTTTACTCATCTTATCATTGTCAAATAGTATCCAACCATGACCGAAAACTTGTTTTGGAAGAGGCATGTCAAGGGCCATTAAAATTGCTGGCCAAATAATTGTATGAAATCTTACAATTTCCTTTCCTACCAGGTGAACATCAGCAGGCCAAAACTCATTAAATCTTTCATTGTCATATCCATAGCCAAGACCTGTTAAATAACAACTTAAGGCATCAATCCAAACATAAACTACATGCTTTTCATCAAAGGGAACTTTTACTCCCCAATCAAAACTGGATCTTGATACTGAAAGGTCTTCCAATCCGTTTTCAAGGAAATTTTTAACCATTTCATTTTTTCTTGATTCCGGCTGAATAAACTCTGGATGGTCTTCATATAGTTTTAAAAGTTTGTCACGATATTTTGAAAGTCTGAAAAAATATGCTTCTTCATGAGATAAATGAGTTTCTCTTCCGCAATCAGGACAAGTGTGATTTTCTCCAAGTTGTGATTCAGTCCAAAAAGATTCACAGGGAGTGCAATAATATCCTTCATATTGACCCTTATAAATATCTCCCTTGTCATAAAGTTTTTGGAAAATTTCCTGAACATTTTTTTCATGTTGCTCGTCAGTTGAACGAATAAAAGAATCATAATCAATATCCATTTTTGCCCAAAGAGCTTTAATATTTTCTACTATGTGGTCTATATATTCTTTTGGTTCCATTCCATATTCGTGAGCTTTTTGCATAAGCTTTTGTCCATGTTCATCAGAACCTGTTGTAAAGAAAACATCGTATCCTTGCATTTTTTTAAATTTTTTCAGTGCATCTGCTGCAACTGTACAATAGGTGTGTCCTATGTGAAGATTGTCGCTGGGATAATATATAGGTGTTGTTAAATAATATTTTTTACTCATAAATCCTCCTAAAATTAACAAATAAAAAAGTCCTTCGATAGAGACGAAGGACGTGGTACCACTCTAATTTGCTTAAATTATATTAAGCCTCTAAATCCGTAACGTGGAAAACGCCCCTAAGGGGATAAAGTGAATCCATGTTCAAAAATTTTTCCCTAGACCTTTCACCAACCGGTCCTTCTCTAAAGGGTCTGATTTTCTACTCAAAACACTATAAACTTTAAATTTTTAATTAATTATGAATTATATATTAAGTTTTTTTAAAAAGCAAATATAATTTGAAAATTTAATTTTTTTGAGATTTTCAACCTTTAAATCTTATTTGCCCCTTACTTTATTAATTATCCAAAGTAAAATAACTGCTCCAATAATTCCCACTACAAGTGAAGGTAATATTCCTTGCCCTGCATGGAGATCTACAAGACCAAGTACAAATCTACCTATGGAGCCTCCAATAAGGCCTACAATAATATTTGCAAGGCCTCCCATTTTATCATTTTTATCCATTATCATGCTGGCAATCCAGCCTGCGGCTGCACCAACTATAATACTCATAAGCCAACCCATTTTTTCCCCTCCTATTTTAAAGTTTGCTACATTGTATTTATACCTAAAAAAATTTTTTTAAATCATAGGCTTTAATATAAATCTCTCTATTAATTTGACAATAATCTTTCAGTAAATTAAAATATATTTCACATGGACATGTAGCTCAGTAGGATAGAGCGAAGCTCTCCTAAAGCTTAGGCCGGGGGTTCGATTCCTCTCATGTCCACCATAAGTAAAAAAGAGAATGTATAATTAATTTTTACTACATTCTCTTTTTTATTTATCCCAAGAATCCATCCAACCAAACATTTTTGGTTCTATCATTCTGCTACCTTTCTTTTTCCCCTTGCAACTTATTTAAGTTGCAAATTTCCTTTAAATAAACTTACAAATTACTTTCTATTGCCAAATAAGATTTCATTTAAAATAAAAACTTTTATTAAATTTCATCCTATTCTCTAATCCTACTTTTGTTTTGTTACTTTAAATAACAAGTCATAATCATCAAGACTCTATATAAACGCTTAAAGCGATTAACCGGTCAAATAATTAATTTAAAAAGTTGGATGGATTTCAAGGTTCTATTCACCAATCTCTTGGTATTTTTAATATACCCCCTATCTTTTATTTAAAACACTTTTATAAAAACTTTTAAAATTTTTTCAAATCTTATAGAGTATAATAGATTCATGGAACTTAAATTACTTGATTTTATTCAAAATATGGCAAATCCTCTATTGGATTTTATTTTTTTATTAATTACAAGTTTGGGAAACGGTGGAATATTTTTTATTTTTATAGGTATATGGCTCTTTAGTCGGAAAAAAACTCGAAAAATAGGTTTAAATGTTTTAATAACTTTAATTTTATGTGGAATTTTTGGAAATTTAATTTTAAAACCCCTTATTGCAAGACCAAGACCCTTTATCGCGAAAGGTATTTTCCCTAAAATAAAGCCACCAAAGGATTTTTCCTTTCCTTCAGGCCACACTTATAGTGGTATAGGAAGTGCAAATTCCATTTATTTTTACAATAAGAGATTTGGGAAAATAATTTATATAATTGCAAGCCTTGTGGCCTTTTCCAGATTATATTTTTATGTCCACTACCCTACGGATATTATAGGAGGCATATTTTTAGGTCTTTTTCTTTCTTATATTTCTAAATTTTTAACGGATCTT
Source organism: uncultured Peptoniphilus sp. (assembly GCA_946999425.1). GTDB lineage: Bacteria > Bacillota > Clostridia > Tissierellales > Peptoniphilaceae > Peptoniphilus_B. The sequence goes on along the minus strand of CAMQDG010000038.1, from coordinate 396 downwards.
ATTTATAAAAAATTAAGGCAAAATTAAAAGCAACCCTATATAGAGTTGCTTTTTTATTTAAATTATTTTGTAATGTCAATTGAATAAACTAAACCGTCTTTTTCAAATCCAACTTTATAACCTAAGTTTTCTAAAACTCCTCTTAGAGGAATCATAGTTCTGTTGTTTATAATCATTGGAGCTACATCAAGTTTAACGTCTTTTCCGTCAACTTTTATTGTTTCTTGTCCAATTGTCATTTCGATTTTTTTATCTCCAAGACTTGTTGTTACCATTTTCTTTTCTTGGTCCCAATTAACTTCTGCTCCTAAGTTTTCTAAAACTCCTCTAAAGGGAATTAAAGTTCTTGAATTTTTAATTACAGGTTCTTGGTCTTCAAATTCTATCATCTTTCCT
>CAMQDG010000037.1 GCA_946999425.1 uncultured Peptoniphilus sp. | reverse complement strand
CATGAGACCTACCACGATTTTTTTACAAAAATCGGGTTAGGGCTTCAAATTGGTCGCTACATTCGGTTGTAAAGATTTAATCTTGTGAAACCTATTCGCACAAATTTACCCCACGTTCACGTGTGGGATTTTGTGGGCTGTGTATTGTGTGGGAGAAAAAAATAAATATTTGATTTAAAATTTATTTTAAAATTTTTTATAAATATTTTTTATGCTCTATGTGAAGCATTTTTATTTTACAAAAAAAATAGACAATTTCTTGTCTATTAATTGCAGGCTATCATTGAAAATAATTCTATGCCTTTCTCTATATTTTCGTCTAAAAATTCATATTTTTCACTGTGGAGAGGATGATTTTCTCCATTTCCTAAAAAGAAAAAACATCCGGGAACTTTTTTTTCATACCAACCGAAGTCTTCTGATGATCTTATAGGTTCTTTTAAAATGTTAAGTTTAATTTTATTTTTTTCAAATATTTTTTTGATTCTTTCTACTTCTTCTCTTGAGTTTGTTGTGTCCGGGAAAAGGTCCGAAAACTCGTATTCAAATTTTAATTTATACATATTGCCGTACTTCTCTGCAAGTTCTAAGATTTTTTCTTTTAACTTTTCAAGATCTTCTAATTTTGCCCCTCTTATTGTTAGGGAAATTTCTCCTTTTGAAGGTGATACTCCAAAGGCTCCTTTATTTCCAATTTCTATGTTTACTATTGTTGCTATTGCCATTGATGAAAATTCTATGTTTTGCCATGTGTGTTTTCCGTAGCCTTTAAATTTTGATATTTCTTCTAAGTCTTCTATTAATTTTCCTATGGCAAAGGAGGGGTTTATTCCTTTTTCTGGTTCTGATGCGTGGGATTGTTTGCCAGTATAGGTTATTTTAATACCCATTGATGCACACATTACTGTTCCGTAACAGGTGTGGGGTTTTCCAAATTCCATTCCGGGCCAGTTGTGAAGTCCGTATATTCTTTTTATTTTCATTTCATCTAAAAATTCTGAAACGTATTTTGCTCCTTGTCCATTCTCTTCTGCGTGTTGAAATAAAAAGACTATATTTTTCCCTGTTTTTACTTTTTCAAGGGATATTAAAAGTCCACATAGTATTGCTGAGTGTCCGTCATGACCGCATCCATGAAATGCACTTCCGTCTTCTCTTTTTATTGCATCAAAGTCTGCTCTAAATCCTATGGTTTCAAGATTTTCTCCTTCTTCGTGAAGGGCATAAAAAAAGCTTCCCTTGTCCACTATTTTACAAGTGGAATTTTCTTTTACAAAGTTTATAAGTTTATTTTTTGTCCAAATTTCGTGTTCTGAAATTTCCGGATGTTCATGAAGTTCCTGTCTTAGTTTTTTTACTTTTTCTATTTTATTTTTTTCTATTTTCATTATCCTAATCCTTTATGAAAAAATTATAGCTTTTAATAAAAATAAAGCAAGTTTTTACCCACAAAAAATGCCGCTTTTGCGGCACTTTCTTATTATCTTTAATTTTGCATAAAACTTCCTATAAAGGTAAATACTACTCCAAGTCCTGCTACTATTATTACAGGTGTTGATCCTGCACTTCCTTCAAAGTTAAATAGTTTTTGTCCAAGGCTCATTGCAGAAATAAATCCTCCGAAAAGTCCTACTACTATTGCAAGACACATGATGATTGCTCCTGTTCTTGCTAAGGCTCCTCCTTTTGGAAGTTCTTCTTCCGGCATAATATCTGTCCAAAGTAAATCCCATTTTTTTACTCTTGGGTAAAGGGCCATCATAATCGGAATTCCTAATACTATTGCAGGGATTGTATTGTTTGCTGTTATAATTGCTCCAAGGGCTGCGAATGGAACCATCTTCAAAAATTCAAGTCCAAATCCTATTATAAGTGCACATGCTGCTGATCCTAAGAATCCTGCAAGGGCAAATGTTCCGATTTTTTTACCTGAATTTAATTTTGGTTCGTCGTCTTTTCTAATAAGTCCGATATTTTGCCATACTTTGTATGGTACATATGCAAACATAAAGTTCCCAACAAAGCCGAATAGTGATCCAAGTCCAAGAGTTCCGCCAAGGTCACCAATTAAATTTCCAATTGCTGAACCCCAAGCTCCTGCGGGTCCGAATAAAATTCCGAATACTACCGGAAGAGCTGATGCAGGTCTTACTTCTGTTATTCCAGGAATTAAAGGAATTGCTTTAAAGGGAATAAGAAGAGCTGCATATAGAGCGGCGCTCAGTGCTACAAGCACTACCATCTTTGTGTGTTTCCACATTGTGAATACTTCTTTCAAGATAAACCTCCTAAAATTAAATATATCTTTTAATCTTTAAAAAGATTAGAAGCAAAAGAGTTACGATAAGTAATACAATGATTACCCAATCTATAGCTTTCATTTTTACTTCAATGTATGAAGTTTTTTTATCTGCATAGCCGAATCCTTTTGATTCTAAAGCCATTGAAAATACATTTGTGTTTCTTATTACTGAAACAAAGGCGGGAATCATAAGGGGCATATATTTTTTTACTTTTGCTATTATTGAACCTGAATCAAGGTCGAGTCCTCTACTTTTTTGAGCTTGTATTATTGTTTCTGTTGTTCCAAGGACCATGGGTATTAGTCTTATGGCTGTGGAAAAGGCAAAGGCTCCTCTGTAAGGAAGACCAATTTTTACAAGTCCTGCTGAAATTTCTTCAATTTTTGTTGTTGAAAGAAAATTCATTCCAGCTATTATCATTATAATTATTTTAACGCCTTTATTAGCACCGAAAATAAGTCCTTCTAAGGTTATAAAACCAATAAGTTTCGTGGGTCCCCTATGACCTATTGCCCAAAAGACCAAACTCATCATCATAAGCATAAATAATACAAAGCTTATCTTTTTTAAGTTGGGATAAGATTTTGAAATTATTGAATCTAGGATGGTTAAAGCTGCAAGTACAATATACACAGTCCAGGAATCTGTCATTACAGCAAAGACAAAGGTGAAAAGCATCATAAAAAGTTTTGCCCTAGGATCAAGCCTGTGGAAGAAAGTGTCTTCATCACGGTATATCATATCCATTTATTTTGCCTCCGTTATACTTTTCATTTCATCTATTGATAGAACTGTTTTTCCAAGCTTATTTGACATGGAAACTATATGAGGATTTTTTAAGTATACTTTTTCAAGTTTTTCTTCTTCCTTAAAAATATCCCTTGTTCTACCCATCATTACAACATCGCCATTTTCAATTACGCAAACTCTGTGGGCATATTCTGCAACTACCCACATTGTATGTGTAATCATAATTATTGTATGCCCCTCTTCGTTTAATTTTTTTATAAGCTCCATCATTTGTTTTTGACCCTTATAGTCAAGTCCTGTTGTAGGCTCGTCTAAAATTAAAACATCGGGTCTTGAAGATAATATTGAAGCTACGGCTATTCTTTGTCGCATACCTTTTGTAAGAGTGAAGGGGTCTTCTTTTTCATAGCCTGCCATATCTACTGCTGCTAAAGATTCTTCTACTCTCTTTTTTATTTCTTCATCACTTAGTCCCCTTATTTTTGGAGAGAAAGCAACTTCATCATATACTGTATCTGAAAAGATTTGGTGATCTGGATTTTGGAAAGTGTAACCTACTATTTTTCCAATTTCAAAAATTGAAGATTTTTTTGTATCAATTCCCTTTACAGTTACACTGCCTTCTGTAGGAGATAAAAGTCCATTGAAATGTTTTACAAGGGTTGTTTTTCCTGAGCCATTGTGGCCTAAAACTGCAAGAAATTCTCCCTTTTTAACTTCTAAATTAATATTGTTAAGAGCTTTTTTTCCACTGGGATAAGTAAAAGAAAGATCTTTAACTTCTATTAAGGTTTCCCCGTAAGAATCTTCTATTTTCTTATCTTTTTCTAAAAGCTTTTGATATTTTTCTTCGTTAATTTTATATTTTTTAAGAAATTCTTCTTTTCCTTCTTCAGGAGTAATGGGTAAAGTTTCATTTCCCATTTCTTTAAAGAATTTCGGAACATGGAGAGATTGAAGACCAAGTTTGTCCATAGTTTCAACATCAGCTAAAACTTCTCTGGGATTTCCCTCTTTAACAACTCTACCCTCGTTCATAAGTATGAGTCTATCTGCTCTTAAAGCTTCTTCTGTTTCATGTTCAATTACAACTAAGGTCATTTCTCCTTCTTCGTGAAGAGCTCTTGCAATGTTAAAGATTCCCATTTTACCATAGGGATCCAAATCCGTAGTAGGCTCATCCATACAAATTAATTGGGGCTCACTGGAAAGAACGCTACCTATAGCAAGTCTTTGCTTTTGTCCTCCAGAAAGGGTTGCTGGTTGTCTTTCGTCAAAACCTACAAGATCTACAACTTCTAAAACTTTATCAATTCTCCTGTCCATATCTTGTCTTGGAACAAGAAAGTTTTCAGGTCCAAAAGCTACTTCAAGTCTTGTGTTAGTACAAAAAAGTTGGGATTCAAAATCTTGAAATACAAGCCCTACATCTCTTGCCATTGTAGATACTGATTCTTTTCTGGGGTCTTTGTCAAAAACACTAAGGTCTCCACTGCAAGTTCCTTTAATAAAACTTGGTATAAGTCCGTTTAAAGAATTGGCAAAAGTTGATTTGCCTGCACCGGAAGGACCCATAATTACAACAAATTCTCCCTTGTTAACATCAAGGCTAAAATCTTTTAGAGCATACTTTTCGCTGTCCTTATATTTAAAGGCTAAATTTTTTGCACTTATAGCCTTTTCAATAGACTTAGTCATCTATGCACCTCTCTTAATAATTCTATATAAATTATATCAAAGAAATTTTACTTATGGTGGTTTTTGTCAATTAAAATTAAAAAAATCTATAAATAAAATACAAAATAGGTTATTTTCTTGAAAGCTTTAAATTTTTTTAGTACCATTAGCTTAAAAGGGGGGCTTATTTTGTTTGAACTCTATACAAAAAATGATGAAGATTTTTATATAGGCGAACTTTTATTTGAAGGAGAAAATTTAAAAGAATATTTGCTCTATGGAAGAATGGGAAATTTTGCCGGAAAACTTTTAATAAAAAATTCCCAAATAGATTCTTTAATAGACGAAAGTCCCTATTTAAATCTTATAAAATTTTTTAAAGAAAAAAATCTTAAATTAGAAAGTTTCAATGAATATAATTCCGATTTAAAAAGCTACTACAAAAGTTTTGAAGAATTAATCATAGATTCTATAAAAAATAATAAAACCATAACAATAGCAACAGAAGAAAATGATTTGGAAACAGGAATACCTTCAGGACTTTTGGAAAATTATATGACCCTTATAAAAATCGATGAAAATGACGGCCTTTTTTTAGGCATAGTAAAAAGAGATTTAAATAAAATCCTCTACATAGAACACGACTCCCCCTTTAATCTTTTTTTAGGGGACTACTTCCACGAAAAAAATTACTTAAAATAAAAAAAGCACACTTTTTGCGTGCTTTTACTTTTAAAAATCTAAAAGCTTAATAATATTTTCATGCTTATTAAATTTATAATTTAAAATTTTCTCACCAAAGGGAGTAATTTTTTTATCCTCTATTAAAAATAAATTTTCAAATAAAATTTCAAAATCCCTTTCCCCTTTAAAGATTTTAAATTTTTTTAAATCTAAGATATATTTATTCAATTTATTAAATTTTCTTTTACCTATAAACTCGCATAAAAATTCATTTTCAAAAAGAGAGGTCAAAAAAATACTTAAAATATGCTCATCTCCTAAGGAATCTAAATAATCTATAAGATTTGTAAAAATAAGCTGATCATCCTTAGATTTTTTGTAGATACCCCTAAAAAATAAGGTATAAAAAATAAAATCAAAGGTTAAATTTAAATCTTCACAAATATTTTCTTCATTTTCAAAAACATCTTCCCCTATATCTTCTATTAAATATTTTTTATTGGAGGGCAGAAGGCTATTCTTATTTTTTGAAAAATAAAAAGTTTCTTCACTAAAGCCCCAATTCATCCTGTCTAAAATGTCCTTAATAAAAATATTTTCAGACATTTTAAGAAAAATATAGGAACTTCTTATAGTCTCTAAAATTTCCTGGTCTAAATAAAGTCCCACCTTTGAAGAATTGCATTTGTTTTTTAAAAGAAAAATATTTTTTTCAATATCTTTTAAAATTTCATTGTCAAAATCTGAAAGCCTTATAAATTCATTAAAAAATTTTAAAAATAAAATTAGTTCCCTTTCAGAATAAAAAACTCCCAAAGTAATTAATTCTTCTATATAAGCTACAAAATTTTTAAAGTTTTTATTTTTATCCAAAAAAGTTTTTAAAATATTTGCAAAAATCGGTCGCAAAAATTTCCATGTATTAGCTTCTTCAAAGGCAAAATCATATTTTTCCTTTTCATCCTCATCAATATTTCTGTAAAAATTCATAAGAAATTTTTTGTCTAAACTTAAAATCCTATCTATACTTTCATAAATATACAAAAATTTTTCCTTTAAATATTTTATCCTTTCATTTTAAGAAAGACCTACCATTTCTCCAATGGTAAAGTTAAAAACATTGTAAAAATTTTCAATGTCCACATAGGGTAAAATCTTTCCTAAATCAAAAAGATAGTAGGAATCGTAAATTTTTACAAAACGGCCAAGAATCCCAAAGTCCTTCTTTTCAAAATATTTAGGGTCAATATAATCTGTGTAAAGATTAAATTTTTCCAAAGTAAAAAAGTCTATGCCATTTATTAAAAAATAATCATTTTCTTTTCTCACATAATTTACGAAAAAAAGAGAGGTGTAACTCATGTCTATAAGGGCTTTTAATATGAATTTTTCAAACCTTTGACCCTGATATTCTAAAAGTTTTTTAGAATCTTTTCCATCAAAAATGTGGGAATAAAATTCAAAAAAGAAATTTTTCTTTTCCTCTATGTCCTCACATAGATTCCCATTTTTTTCTATTATTTTTTCTATATTAAGTTTTTGGTTTTTTAATTCATCTAAAATAGTCTTTTTGTTTTCCAATTAAACTTTAAAGCTCCTCTATTAAATAAATTTACGTCTTCAATAAATATATTATATCAAAAAGTAAAAATTATTAATTCATGTTTAGAAAAAGTAAAAAATTTATAAATTTTAATTAAGATTTCAACATAAATTTTTTAGGGAAAAACAGTTTTCCACAGACTTATCAACATTATCCACAGCTTATTATTAACATTGGACTTTTTTATCAAATAAAAAACATACAAAATTTTAAAAATCTTGTATGTTTTAAATTTATACTTATTTATTTTTTATAAATTTTATTTGCCTTATGCCAAGTTTGTTTCTATAAGACCATAATCTCCGTCTTTTCTCTTATATAAAACTTCTATATTTGATGTTTTTTCGTTTAAAAATACAAAGAAATTATGGTTTAAAAGTTCCATTTGAAGAATTGCTTCTTCTTCGTGCATAGGTCTTAAATCAAAGGATTTTCTACGCACAATTTTTTCCTTGGGTTCTTCTTTAGGCTCTTCAAAATTTTCAAATCTTATAGTTTTGTTGTCTTGATTTCTCTTTTTTATTTTAGTTTTGTATTTTCTTATTTGCCTTTCAAGGACATCAATTACCTTATCTATTGATGCATACATATCATCTGTTGCTTCTTCAGCTCTTAAGGTTGATCCCTTTAAAAATACTGTTGCTTCAACTTTTTGATTTGTTTTAATATGAGAGAAAACCGCTCTTACATTTACATCATCTGAAAAATATTTCTCAAGTTTTGAAAATTTTTTTTCTGCTTGATTTCTTAGAGCATCTGTTACAGTTAAATTTTTGCCTATTAATTCAAGTTTCATAACGTGCCTCCTTATTCTTTGTTATATATTTACCCTAAATATTATTTTTAACTCATAGGGTATTTTATATTTTTTGATATAATAGATTGGAAGTATTTATTAAAGGGTGAATTATGGATATTAAGGCAAATAAAAATACATATTTTCTTTTACTTTTTTGGGCTTTTGTTCAAATTATTTTAAATATTTTTACCTTTCAGGCAATTTTTGTCCGTAGCCTTCATGTTATGTTTTTAATTTTTTTCGGAGGCCTTTACTTTAAAAAATTAAAGTTTTTTATCCTTCCCACAGCAATTTTTGCCTTTTCTTATATTTTTTTAAGTTATAACAAAATCGCCTTAAGAGGTGGATATCTCTATAAAATTGACTATATTTTTGCCTTTTTGGCAATTTTTCTTGTCCTCATAGTTGCTTTTAAAATTAATAAAACTTTTACTCTTTTAAGTTTTATTTTTTTGTCTTATCTTTTTTGGGGCAGATTTATTTCTGGTCCCCTTGCCCACAACGGATTTTCTTTAAGAAGGGTTCTTTCTCATTTTGTTTGGGGAACTGAAGGAATTTTCGGACTGGGTGCAGGAGTAAGCTCAAGTTATATTTTTCTTTTTATGATTTTTGGAAGTTTTCTAAAGTTTTCCGGCTTTGTAGATTTTATAAGCGATCTTTCTCTTAGCCTTGTGGGAAAAAGTTATGGGTCTTATGCAAAGGTAAGCCTTATTGCCTCAGCTCTTATGGGTATGGTTAATGGAAGTGCTCTTGCTAATGTTGCTACTACAGGAAGTATAACTATACCTCTTATGAAAAAACAAAAATATTCCTCTGAATATGCAGCTGCTGTTGAAGCGGCTTCTTCAACTGGTGGTCAGTTTGCTCCTCCTGTTATGGGAGCTGTTGCCTTTGTAATGGCAGAATTTTTAAATATATCTTATTTAAGCGTTGTTAAGGCTGCTATTATCCCCGCCTTTTTATATTATTTAGGAATTTTTACTTCAGTCCACTATGAAGCAAAAAAATTAAATTTAAAAAGTTCGGCTCTTTCTTATAATTTTTTTGATTTGTTAAAAGAAAGGGGTCATTTGTTAATCCCAATTTTTATTTTAATTGCCGGTCTTTTTTATTTCCCTCTGGAATTTTGTGTAATTATTTCCATTTTTTTCCTTGTTTTGGTCTGTGCTTTTAAAAAATCTACGAGAATGTCTTTTAAAAATATTTTAGATGCTCTTGTTGATGGAGCTGTAAATTCAATTAACCTTGGTATATCTTGTGTTTTAATAGGAATTATTATAGGGAGTGTTTCTCTTAGCGGACTTGGTCTTAATTTCGGAAATATGATTTTAAATTTAAATTCTCATTCTCTGATTTTTGCTTGGTTTTTAGTTGCAATAATGAGTTTAATTTTAGGTATGGGTGTGCCAGGAGTGGCAGCTTATGTAATAGTTGTTTCCGTTGCTGTTCCTGTTTTAATTAAACTTGGAGCTCAACCTATAGGTGCCCACCTTTTTTGCTTAATTTATGCCTGCCTTTCAAATATCACTCCCCCTGTGGCAGTTTCAAGTTATCTTGCTTCTTCTATAGCAAAATCAAATATGGTAAAGACTTCTTTAATAGCTTTAAAACTTGCTTTTAGCGGATTTATTTTTCCTTTTTTCTTTTTAATAAATCCAAAATTAATAGGTCTTGAAACCCCTGGATTTTTAGAAATAATATTTTTACTTATTTTTTCTTCCATTGGTGTTTTTGCCATTTCTTTAGGGCTTACAGGCTTTTTCAAAAAAAATCTTTCAAAGACAAAAAGATTTTTATTTGTAATTTTAGGACTTCTTATAATGTATCCGGAAAAATACACTTCCATTTTTTCTTTTATAGGTCTGATTTTTTTATTTTTGTTAGAAGTTAATTTTAAATTTAAGAATAAATTTCCCATATTTTTTATTTTACTGATTTTCTTAACAGGATGTGCAAGTCCAAAGTATAGAATTAATATACCTACCGCTTCAACTACAGGGGCCCTATACCCTCTTGGAGCATCCCTATCAAATGTTTTAAATAGGGATAAGGATTTTCGTGCAAACCTTCAAGCTTCAGGTGGAGGTATAGATAATTTAAACATTTTATACAATAAGGATGCCAATCTTTCTATGGCTATTAATTCCATTGTTTCTCAAAGTTATGAGGGCAAGGGAATTTTTAAAGGTAGAGAAAATAAAAATCTTAGAATTATTGCAAGTCTTTATTTAAATCCCAACCAAATCCTTGTGAGAAAGGATCTAAAAATAAAATCTTTGAAAGATTTAAAAGGTAGTCATTTTTCTGTGGGAAACCCTGGTTCAACAACAGAACTTGAAGCAAAAGCTCATTTTGAAGCCCTGGGCATGGATATAAATAAAGATATTTTTCCTGAAAGAGTAAGTCCTTCAGAAGCCACTTCCCTTTTAAAGAGCAAAAAAATTTCTGGCGTTTGGATTATGGCAGGAGCTCCCAGTGCTTCAGTAATGGAGATACTTTTAACTGCCAATTGTGAAATTTTAAATCTAAATCCGGATTTCATAGAAAAATTAAATGTAAATAACAAGGGCTATGAAAATTACACAATTAAAAAATCCGTGTATAATAACAATAAAGATATAAATACTTCCGCAAGTCCCATGGTTATTTTTACAAGTTCAGATATGAGCGAAGAATGTGCTTACAAAATTACAAAGGCTTTTTGGGAAAATTTAGAAGAACTTAAAGCTTCTAATAAAGTTTTAAAAAATGTGGAAATTAAAAATGCCCTCCGGGGAATAGGTAAGGTTCCCCTCCATCCCGGAGCTAAAAAATATTATCTTGAAAGAGGAATAAAATGATACAAAACGATACTTTTATTAAAGAGATAAACGACCTTATTAACATGTGTTTAGGAGTTTTTTTCTCAGGAAAAATTTATAAGGACAATGAAAATAGTAAAAATAATAAAATTTATAGGGAGCTTCAAAATTTTATTTCTGACGGAAAAATTAATGATGGAGAAAATCTTTATTATGATAACATTGACCTTAATGACACTGAATATCTTCAAATAGGCTTAAGTTTTTATAGGGCCTTAAATGATTTGGACGACAAGTTTTTACACGAAAATGATTTTTCAAGAAAGGAAATTAAAATTGGCATCGAAGATCTTTTAGATGCCTACAATATAAATTTTATAGGTGAGAAATGAGCAGATTTTTAAGAGAATTTTTTAGACCAGTTACCATTGAAGGACAGATGATAGATTCTTTAAGGGACACTTTAAATGTAATTTCAGAGGATCATTTAAATATAATTTTAAAAAGCCAGGGTCTTAATGAAGATGTAAAAAGAAATGACCTTTGTGAATTTTTACCTCAAGCTTTTGAAAAAGATCTTAAAAGTTTAGATGGAAATTTAATAAAGGCCTTTAATGACATTTATAGGGGCATAATTGACTACACAAAAGATGAAACTTATATAATCCTGAAAAAATTTACTGATAAGGGGTATATATTTATATACACAAACAATGACGGCAAATATTTTAACTATAGAATTCCTGATGAAATTTGTCAGGTTTTTGAAAAATTACTTAGACTTTAGGAGGAAATATGAAAAAATTATCCGTTCTACTTTTATCCCTGCTCTTAATTTTAAGTGCTTGCGGTAAGGGAAAAGAAAATCAAAATAATAAGGGATCTGAGAACAATAAAACTCAGGTTACAAATACTGAAAACTCTAAAAAAACTCAAACATCTTCTTCAGAGGGTGGCTTTGAAAATGTAAATTTTGATTCAAATATGACTCGTGAAGAATGTATTGAAGCGGCAAATAATGTTAATGCTTTTTTACTTGAACACGACGAGGACATAGTGGATCCTGTAAGTGTTAAATCTTGGAAGATTAATAATGACAATGGAATTATAACAAGTGAGTCTGATATTGATGGAAAGGTAACAAAAGTTGTCTATGAAAATAAGGATGACAAACTTGATTTAATTTCAATTTATGTTGGAGATAAGGAAATTTTTAAAAAATAAAAGCGAGTAAAATCGCTTTTTATTTTTAAGGAGTATTTTATGAAAAATGTTCTTATTACTGGAGGTGCCAAGGGTATAGGAAGGGCTATATCTGAAAAACTTGCCGGGAACTTTAATTTAATTATAAACTACAATAGGAGTATAGAGGCCGCTGAATTTTTAAAGAAAAATCTAAAGGGAAAGGTTGAAATTTTTAAGGCTGATATTTCAAATAAAGACGAAATAGATAAAATGGTTTCTTTTATAGAAAAAAAATATAAAAAAATTGATGTTTTAATTAATAATGCCGCTATTCCCTCTTATAAAATGGTCCAAGACCTTACCTATGAAGAATATAGAAAAGTTTTTGATACTAATGTCTTCGGAACTATTTATCTTACAAAAAAAATTGTTCCTATGATGCTTCATGAGGGTGGTGGAAATATTTTAAATATTTCTTCTGTTTGGGGAATTGTTGGTGCTTCTTGTGAATCTCTTTATTCAGCATCAAAGGGAGCTATAAATGCTTTTACTAAAAGCCTTGCTTGGGAACTTGCTTATTCAAATATAAAAGTCAATGCCCTTGCACCAGGTCCTGTTAAAACTGAAATGGTTAATCTTTTAAGCCAGGAAGATATTGATGAGGTAAAAAAAGAAATCCCCTTTGGACGTCTTGCAGATCCCTCTGAGATTGCAAATCTTGCAGCTTTTTTAATTTCTGATGAAAATTCTTTTATGACAGGACAAATTATTTCACCTAATGGAGGAATGACTATTTACTAAAATTCATTATATTTTACTGGAGGTTTTATGGAAAAAATTTTACTTTATGGTTTTGAAAATTACGAAAAAAAAGATGACTTATTTTCTATTTTAGTGGACTATAACATTAATCTTGTGGAAGCTGGAAAAGACGAGCTTTGCCAAAGTATAGGATATATTTTGGCTTTAGAGGGCTTCAAAAAAAATGAAAATGAGAAAGAAAAGGAATTTAATTCAAAGATAAATTTCATGATGTTTTGTGATTTCACTGAAAAAAAACTTTATGAAATTATAGGTGCTTTAAAAGAAAAGGACATTTATATTCCTCACAAGGCTGTTTTAACAGAAACTAACAAGAGCTGGACTCTTTTTTATATGATAAATCACATTGAAGAAGAACACAGACTTGTTATGAAGTATCAAAATCTTTGTAAGTGTATAAAAAAAGCTCAGGAAATTAAAAATCCCAAGCTTAATGTTTATATTGAAGAAGCTGAAAAACTTCGTGTTGATAAAAATCTCAATGAAGAAAAATTAGATAAGATGTTAGAAAAATTTATGAAATTATTTTAAATTAAGGCTCTACAATCTCTTGGGCTTCCAAGATTTTGTAGGGCTTTTTTTCAAAAAATTCATAGCATATATCATAACTTCTTTTATCATCTTCATTTAAAACTTCATGTCTTAAATCTTTAACAAGGACTATATCTGTATTTTCCCAGGACCTCTTCCTATAATCTTCAAAAACTTTTTTAACTCCATATCCCCCTAAACCTAAAGGATCATCTTCACCAGAAATAAAAAGACAGGGAGTGTCCTTAAATTTGCTTCTTTTAGACTCTACAAGGCTCATATTTAAAAGAATTCCACCTAAGGTAATATATCCATTAGCTGTAAAATCAAAACCGCTTAGAGGGTCTGCTATGAAGTCTTTTACATTTCTTGCACTTTTACTTATCCAATCAAATTTTCCACCTACAATTTTTCTTGCAAGTCTTCCTGTTGTAAAATAGCCTAAAATTTTTGCCCTGTATCTTTGACCCTTAAACCTTGCAACTAATCTTGCTAAACTTATAAGGGCCCTTCCCTCAAACTTTTTAAAATGGCCAGTTCCCATTATAATCGCCCTATCAACTTTATATTTATGAATATAAATCCTCGTTAAAAAAGAACCCATGGAATGACCCAATATGTAATGAGGCACCTTATACTTTTGTGTCATCTCATTAACTTTTTTAATATCCTCAAGGAGATATTCAACTGTATCTCCTTCACCGAAATATCCCAAATCTTTCTTTGATTCAACACTTAAACCATGACCTAAATGATCATGACCTATAACCAAATAACCCTTTTTATTTAAAAATTTTGCAAAATCGTCATATCTTGCAATATGTTCACTCATGCCGTGGACAATTTGAACAACTGCAAGAGGGTTCTCAACTTCCCACACAATATAGTGAATGTTATTTTTTCCATTTGCTGATTTAAAATATCCTTCCATTTTCTACCTAAACTTTCCTTAAAATTCTTAACTCTCTTAAATTTATAAAATTATAAATAAAAACCCTAAAAAATATCCGCCACTATTTTTAAATATCCTCATCTTTTTTCAATTCGTAAATCTTCGAAGGAATAAGTCTTGGTGCAGCTTCTAAAAAATAGTCTCTTCCATCTTGTAAATTTTTTCCAAGCAACAAGTCTTTCACTGTTTTCTTTGCTATTTCAGGTGTATTATTTTCAAGACTTAAATGAGCAAGAAGAATTTTTTCCTTTTTTCTTCTTAAAAGCTTACTTAAAACTTTTCCTGCACTTTCATTGGAAAGGTGTCCCTCATTGGACATTATCCTCTGCTTTTGAGCCCAAGTGTAAGTTCCTCCTATAAGCATATCCAAATCGTGATTTGCCTCAAGATAAAATAAATCACTTCCATGGGCTTTTTCCATCATACTTGCAGAAATCCACCCCGTATCGGTAATTATACAAATTTTTTCCTTGCCTCCGTGAATTATAAAACTTGTTCCGCCAAGACAGTCATGAAAAATCGGCATAGGTTCAATAAATAAATCCTTAAATTGAAAGGCCTTGCCATTATTAAATTGAAAGGCATTTTCTAAACTTATTTTTTTCACAAAAGGACTCATAGCCTTAAAGGTATTTTCATTTGCAAAAACTTTTATATTGTGTCTTCTTGAAATTACTCCTACGCCCTTGCAATGGTCTATATGCTCATGAGTTACAAAAACTGCATCTATATCTTCAATATTTATATCTATTAAACTTAAAAGTTCTTTTATCTTTTTCCCGCTGTGACCTGCATCTATTAAAATTTTCGTGTTCTTGTGTTCAATATATTGACAGTTTCCGTCGGAACCGCTGGCTAATGAACAAAATCTCATAGCTACCTCCGCAGCTATTATAACACAGTTTTATATAAAAAAATAAAATAGGGAAAAGCCCTTTTAAATAGGGAAAAGCCCTTTTATAGAGATATATTTTTATGCTTCGCCTAACGGCGACCGGACCAATTGCAGATATTTGCGGAGTTCTACTCTTTTGAACCTCTTCACATAAATAAACCCCACATTTCTTCATGGAATTTTGTAGGAAAACAAATATTGCATTTTTTATAAAATTTTTTTACGCTCTACGTAGAGCATTTTTAAAATTATATTTTAATTTTGAATTAACATTTATTTTAAATTATTTAAGAAATCCTTTCAT
>CAMQDG010000036.1 GCA_946999425.1 uncultured Peptoniphilus sp. | reverse complement strand
GGAAATTACAAGAAAAGAAATTTGAAAGGATTTATTTAAGTGGGGATTTATTTTTTGATTTTCAAAGATATAAAGATTTATTCAGAGAATTTAAAGTTGAATCTTTTGACATTTTAAATTCTCAAATTCCTAAAAGTAAAAGAAAAGTTAAATTAAAAAATAAAAATCTTCAAATTGTAACCTCTATATTTTTAATTTTTGCCTTAGCAAATTTGTTTTTTTTTAATAATTCAAAGAGAGAACTTCAGAATTTAAAGTTAGAAAATAAAAAATTAATTGATGAAATTTCAGAAAATAGCTCAAAGGCTAAAGTTCAAATTGTAGATGTGGAAGAAAAAGATTTAACTAAAAAATTTAATAAAGTATTAAATATTTTATTATCTGAAAAGTCAGATGATATATTAATAACAGACTATTATATGGATAATCAAAAAATTGAAATAAAAGGACTTGCAAAAGATAATGAAAAGGCAATGTATTTAAAAGAAAAATTAAAGACATTTAATCCAAGTATAAGTTTGGATAAAAAAGATGCCATTTATTTTATAATAAGTATGGAGGAATAATGGAAATAGGAAAAATCTCTAATAGTGATTTGGAAAAATTAATTTTTAAAAATTTAAACATAAAGAGAAAAGAAGTAGTCAGTTCATCAAAGGTGGGCATGGATTGTTCTATTATGGATTTTAAAGAAGATTTAATTGTGGTTTCTACAGATCCTATAACAGGAGCATCACAAAATATTGGAAATTTAGCGGTTAACATTTCTTGCAATGATGCTTATTGTGAATGTGCAGAACCAGTAGGACTTTTGATGTGTTGTCTATTACCTAAAAACATAAGTAAAGATGAAATAGAAAATATTGTAAAAGATGCTTCCAAAGCTGCAGATAAATTAAATGTTGATATTGTAGGAGGACATACTGAGATAACTGATGCAGTATCTAAAGTGGTAATTATAACCAGTGTAATCGCGAAAGTTTCTAAAAATAATATTCCAAAAAGAGATGAAATAAAACCTGGAGACAGAATTTTAGTTTCTAAGTATGTGGGAATTGAAGGAACTTCAATTATAGCTCATGATGATTTTAATAATGTCAAGAATATTTTAACTTCTGATGAAATAACACTTGCAAAATCTTTTAAAAATTTAATTTCCGTAAAGACAGAGTCTGAAATTGCAAAAAAAGTTGGAGTAAAAAATCTTCATGATATAACTGAAGGCGGTCTTCTTGGGGCTGCATGGGAAATGGCAAACAGCTCAGGATATGGAATAGAGATTGAAAAAGATAAAGTGCCAATTAATGAAGTTACGAAAAAGATTTGTAATTATTATAAAATTGATCCCTTGAGACTAATTTCAAGCGGATCTATGCTTTTTGTAGCTGAAGAAAAAAATGCAAAGAGCATAATAGAAAGTGGCAAGCATTTAAACTTGAATATAAGCGATATAGGTAAAATAGTTGAAAAGGGAATGTACTTAATTTCTGATAAAAAAGAAAAAATAGTTGAGCCAAAACCTGATGAGTTATATAAAGTCATTAAATAAATTGACTGTTGATAAGACTTATAATAAACTTAAACACGGAGGTCTGTATGAAAAAAATATTATTAACAGGATTTTTAATTTTTACTTTATTTTTAAGTTCTCCTGCATTTGCAGAAGAACAAATAAATCAAGTAAATATAGATGGTAAAAGTATAAAAGTTACAAATGTCAATGTAAAGGTTGACGGAAAAACTTTAAATAGTGAATTTTTACCCTATGTTACAGGCGGAAGGACTTTTGTTCCTATTAGAGAACTTGTGGAGGGTTTGGGAGCTGAAGTTAAATGGAATAACTCTGAGAAGACTGCAATTATAAAGTTTGAAGAAAAGGAAATTAAACTTAAAATAAATTCTAAAGTTTCATATATTTCAGGCAAAAAAACTATATTAAATGAAAATTCAATTCCAAAACTTGTAGGCTACTATGAACCAAAAAAGGAAACAAAAACTATGGTTCCCTTAAGATTTGTATCAGAAGCTCTGGGTTATAAAGTTGATTGGAATAATGAAGAAAATTTAGCAATTATAACAACGGGAAAAGTTGAAAATTCAGATTTAATTACAGATGATAATAGTGGAACAAAAGAAAATAATTCGGAAAAAAAATCTGAAAAAAGAAAAAAAGACTTATCTTTAGTTGACAATCAATATATTTCGAATTCAGAAAAAAAAGAAATGAGAAATGTTAAAAAGTCAAATAGGACTTCTGCTTATAAGGCTGCAGGTTTAAGTGAAAATGAATATAATATTGATCCAGGAAAGAGAAAAATAACAAAGAAAATAACAAAAGACGGACCTATTACGATTGTAATTGATCCAGGCCATGGAGGAAAAGATTCAGGAGCAACTTCATCAATAGTAAAATCTATAAATGAAAAAGGATTAACTCTAAAAGTAGCACAGAAACTTTGTGAAAAATTACAAGCAACAACAGACTATGAAGTTATTATGACAAGAAATACTGATGAATATATAAAATTATTAGATAGGGCTCAATTATCAAATGAAAATAATTCAGAACTTTTCCTTTCAATACATTTTAATAGTTCAGATGAGAATAAATCAGCAAAAGGTATAGAAGTTTTATATGCATCTGAAAAAAATGTAATAATAAAGACTACTGAACAAAAACATTTTGCAAAATGCCTTTTGAATAGTCTTATTGATATTACCGGCTCTTCAAGTAGGGGAATAAAAAATAGACCGGACTTAATTGTTTTAAATAAAACTAAAAATGTATCCGCTCTTGCAGAACTTGGATTTTTATCAAATTCTTCAGATATGGATTCAATAATGAATGATGAATATCTTGATTTATTAGCTCAAGGTTTATTTAATGGAATACAAGATTATGTAAATAATTATGTGGAATAGGACATAAAAATGAGAAAAAGAGAAAACAATTCGATTAGAGATTTAAAAATAACTACAAATTATTTAAAAGAACCTGAAGGATCATGTCTTATAGAAATGGGAAATACAAAAATAATTGTAACAGCTATGGTAGAGGATAAAGTTCCATTTTTTTTGAAAAACACAGGCAAAGGTTGGTTAAGTGCTGAATATTCAATGATACCTGGTTCGACTAAAATAAGAAAGCAAAGAGATATTACTAGAGGTAAAATAGACGGAAGGAACCAAGAAATTCAAAGACTTGTCGGTAGAAGTTTAAGGGCGGCCATAGACTTAGATAAAATTGGAGAAAAAACAATTTGGATAGATTGTGATGTTATATCTGCTGACGGTGGAACAAGAACAGCAAGCATCATAGGAGGTTATGTGGCTTTGAAGCTTGCCATTAAAAAAATGATTTCATATAAGGTTATAGAGGAAAATCCCTTGAAAGAAAAAATTGCTGCGATTTCAGTAGGTAAAGTTCAAGGAAATATTTTATTAGATCTTGAATATTCTGAAGATTCCATAGCAGATGTTGATATGAATGTTGTAATGAATTCAAAGCATGAAATAATTGAAATTCAAGGAACATCTGAAAGAAATCCTATGAATATTGATGAGATGAATGAAATGATCCTTTTAGCTAAAGATGGAATAGATAAAATTTTTAAAATAATAGATCAAAAAGTTCCTGATGAGAATATATATGTTTTAGCAACAGATAATATGAATAAAGTCTTAGAGATAGAAAAGATCATGGAAAATATTCCTATAACTTTAAAAACAAAATCTCAAGAAGGATTAAAAAATTTTGAGGTTGAAGAAAACGGAGAAAGTATTGAAGAAAATGCCCTTATTAAAGCCCGTGCAATAAAAGAAGCCTTGGGCTGCAGAAATGTTATTTCTGATGATACTGGTCTTTTTGTAGATGAGCTCAATGGTGATCCAGGAGTTTACTCAGCAAGATATGCTTCAATTCACGATGACGAAAAAAATATAGATAAATTGCTTAAAAATTTAGGAGATTCAGAAAATAGAAAAGCCCACTTCAGAACAAGCATAGCTTTAATTGAAGAAGATGGCAGTGAAAAATTATTCAGCGGAAAAATTGATGGAGTTATTATAAAAGAAAGAAGAGGCAATGGAGGATTCGGATATGATTCGGTATTTGTTCCAGAAGGATATGACAAAACATTTGCTGAACTTGGAGATGAAATAAAAAATAAAATTTCCCATAGGGCGAAGGCAATAGAGAATTTAAAAGGATATCTAAACTATAAATATAAATGTTGACAAAAAATTTACTAAATGTTAACATTATATAAGTTGCTTAGACTTGGTGGGTATGGCCTAGTTGGTTAGGGCGCAAGATTGTGGCTCTTGAGGTCGTGGGTTCGAATCCCACTACCCACCCCATATATTTATTAAAAAAATGTGGATTGAAACACTTATTTCAATCCACATTTTTTATTTTTAAATATTAAATCTAAATAAAACTACGTCTCCGTCTTTCATAACATAATCTTTTCCTTCAGATCTTACAAGGCCTAATTCTTTAGCCTTTAACATGGATCCACTGGATACTAAATCTTCATAAGATACAGTTTCTGCTCTTATAAATCCTTTTTCAAAATCTGTATGAATTTTTCCTGCAGCTTGAGGAGCTTTTGAACCTTTTATAATAGTCCAAGCTCTTGTTTCCATAGGACCTGTTGTTAAAAATGAAATTAATCCTAAAAGGGAATAAGAAGATTTAATTAATTTATCAAGGCCAGAGCTTTTTAATCCCATTTCTTCCAAAAACATTTTCTTTTCTTCAGGATCTAAAGTAGCAATTTCAGCTTCTGTTTCAGCGGAAATTACAACAACTTCATTACCTTCTTTTTCTGCATATTTTCTTACATTTTCTACTAATTTATTATTTTTTCCGTCATTTTCTATGTCGTCATCCGAAACATTTGCAACATAGATAATGGGTTTTGAAGATAAAAGTTGATAAGTTTTTAGAATTTTTTCCTCTTCTTCGTTTAAATCTAAATTTCTAAGAGATTCTCCTTTTTCAAGAGAGCTTTTAATTTTTTCTAAAAGTTGAAATTCTTTTGAAAGTGTTTTGTCACCTTTTAATTGTTTTTGAGTTTTTACATATCTTTTTTCAATTACTTCAAGGTCAGATAAGATTAATTCTAAATTGATATTTTCAATATCTCTAATAGGATTTACACTACCATCAACGTGAATAATATTATCATCTTCAAAACATCTTACAACTTCAACAATAGCATCAACCTCTCTAATATTTGCTAAAAATTGATTTCCAAGTCCTTCACCTTTGCTTGCACCTTTTACAAGACCGGCTATATCAAAAAATTCTATGGCTGTTGGAACAATTTTTTCGGATTTGCTCATTTCAGCAAGAACTTCAAGTCTCTCATCAGGTACACTTACAACGCCTATATTAGGTTCTATAGTTGCAAAAGGATAATTTGCAGCTTCAGCTCCTGCCTCTGTAAGTGCATTAAATAAAGTGGATTTTCCTACATTAGGTAAACCTACAATTCCAAGTTTCATTTAATCGCCTCATTTCCTAAATTATTATAACATAGATTAAGCCTATTCTTATTGGTTTTAAACTAAACATATTGTATAATATATTAGAAACTATGAAAAGGAGGTAACACTTTGAGTGCTATATTAATAAAAGAACTGTCTAAGAGAATTGGAAAATGTAAGATTTTTTCTGATTTTAATCTTGAAGTTCCTGAAGGAGAATTTTTTGCACTGCTTGCTCCTGAAAAAAGAGGAAAGACAACTCTTTTTAGAATTCTATTTAACTTTTTAAAACCAAATAAAGGTAAGGCCTATATTTTTGATATGGATACTGTGAAAGATTCTAAAATGATAAAAGAGTCGGTAGGTTTTGTTCCAAATGAAGTTATGCTTGGAGAAAATGTAAAGGCATCTTCTGTTTTTAAGAATACCTTGTCTGCTCATAATTTAAAAAATAAAGATGAGCTTGATAGACTACTTGAATACTTTGGCTTTAATGAAAGACTTAGAATAGGGGAGATGACTGAAAGAGAAAAGAGAATTTTTACTATCATAAATGCTCTTTTATTTAAACCCAGACTTATAGTCTTTGATAATGCAACAAATGAATTAAGTCAAGATGATTTGACAAAGCTTTTTACTTATTTAGAAGATTTAAAGAGAGAAGAAAATTTAACGGTATTTTTACTATCTGACAACCTATCTTTAGCTCAAAGCTATTGCGACAGAGTTGCAATTATTTCAGAAGGATCAGTAAAAGATATTGAATACACCAATGATAAGTTAAGTAATGATAAAAAGATTATTATTAAAGAAAATATTAGTGATCTAAGTGAATTTATTAAAGTCGGAGCAAGAGTAATTAAAGATGAATTAAATAATAAAGAGCTTTATTACAATGGAGACTTGAGAAATATAAGCAAAATTTTATTTGATTTGGATATTATTAATTACAGTGTATTAGATTCCACTTTGGAAGATAAAGTTAATGCTTTGAAGGAAGGCCCTCTTCCAAGATATGAAAGTAGAAGAGAAAGAGCTGAAGTTCCTGAAATAAATAATTCTGAAGATCAATCTATATATGAACAAAAATATGTAGAAGAAGTTAATAATCACCATGAAGTTGAAAAAGAATCAGAAGATAGTAGTATTTTTGAACCTTCTTATGAAAACAGGGAAAGTAGAGACTTTTTAGAAAATGGAAACGATGAAACTTTAGTAATTGATAAAGATTCAGAAAATTCAAATTTTACAGATTCAAATAGCCAAACTATAAATTTCAACTACAAGGAAAAGGAGGAAGAATGAAATGGTATTTTCTAAAGAATTTAAATCCACTTTCGGAAAAATGATAGCCTGGTTATTGGTAATTGCAATTTTAACCGGACTTTTGTTGGCATTCTATCCTCTAATGCTTGAAGATAGGATGAAGAGTCTTGTAGAAACATTTGTAAATGAACTCAGCCCAAATTTAAAAATGCTTTTAGGTTTGGAAGAATCTATTGATTTAACTGATCCAAGCCAATATATTGCTTTTATTTTTCAATATATTGCAGTTTTGATTTCAATTTTTGCTTTCCAAATAGGAGCTCAAGCTCTTGCTAAGGAAGAAGAGACAGGTTCAATACAATACATTTACTCAAATCCTATTAGTAGAAGTGAAATAATTTCACAAAAATTATTTTCTAATATTACAACATTATTTATATTTTTATGTGGTCTATGTGGCATAACTTTTGCTTTTATAAAAGTAATTGCTCTTAAATATTCACAAATAGACAATGGAGAAAATTTAGTAAATCTTGTAATTATATTTTTAGGTATTTTGGCTACAGCTCTTGTATTTATGTCAATAGGATATTTTATTTCATCTTTTTCAAGAAGTTCATCCCATGCTGAAGGGGCAGGAATATTATTTGTAATAGTTGTAGTTTTAATTGTAATTGCAGGAAAAGTACTTGGTGAAACTTTCTTTGAAGTAGTAAATAAATTTTCATATGAAGTATTTAAACCAATAAGGCTTATAAGTGCAAATTTTGATTTTATAGGTATTGGAATTAATGTAATAATTTTTATTTTAATGTTAGTTTTAACTTTTATAACTTACAATTCAAAAGAATTTAAATTTTAATTTTTAAATCTGTTAGAAAATTTTCTAACAGATTTTTTTGAACTTTTTTTAAACTTGTGCAGATTAATAGTTAGGAGGATAAATAAAATGATATTAACAACAACAGAAAGAATTGAAGGAAAAGAAATTACAGAGTATTTAGGACTTGTTTATGGAGAAGTAGTAAACGGAATAAATGCAATAAAAGATTTCGGAGCAGGAGTTAGAAATATTTTCGGAGGACGTGCTGAAGGATATGAAAGCGAAATAATAAATGCAAGAGAAGAAGCTTTAGAAGAATTAAAAACAAGAGCTTCTTCAATGGGAGCAGATGCAGTAGTTGGTGTAAGATTTGAGTTTGAGGTAATGGGACAGGGAAATATGCTTTTACTCAACATAAGTGGAACAGCAGTAAAGATTAAATAATTTTCAAGAAACATGATTGAAAAGTTAATAAGAGATTATGGAAAAGCCCTTTATAACTTTTGTTTAAAAATCACTTTTAATAAATATCAGGCAGAGGATCTTTATCAAGAAACTTTTTTGCATATTATAAAATTGCAAAATAAATTAGATGAAAAAGAAAATATAAAAGCTTTTATATTTTCTTTAGCGAATAGAATATGGCAAGATAAAAAGAAAAAATATGCAAGAAGAGAAAGAATAGCACCTGAGATGTCTTTAGAAGAGGGGCAGGAGATTCCTTTCGATGAAAATATTGAAGATAATTTAATTAACAAAGATATGTATTCTTTTATAAGAAATGAAATAGACAAACTTGATGATAAATTTAAGCTTGTGGTCATATATTTTTATTATGGAGAGCTCAGCATTAGTGAAATTGCAAAAAGTATGAACATACCAGAAGGAACAGTTAAATCGAGATTGTTTAATGTAAAAAGATACATAAAGGAAAAATTGGAGGGCGAATTTTTTGAAAATTGATAATTTAATAAAAGATAGTTTAAATTTTGAAGAAGAAGTTCCAGAATTATTAAATATGAATTTATTAAAACTTGAAAAAGAAAATAAATATGTAAAAATTGCAGTAAGACTTATATTTATAAGTGCCTTTATTTTAACCATATTAGGTCTTGCAATCTTAATAAAGTTATTTCTCCATAATATTTTATGGTCTTTAAAAAATAATTTTATTTTTACTTTTTTAATAATTAATGGAATAGCTTTTATGAATTTTATATTAATAATTTTATCCATATTATTAGCTTTTATTGTGGGACTTGGAGGTAAAAATTATGAAATTAACTCTTATAATCTTTAGTTTCATATCCATATCCATGATATTTTCCCTTGCAACAGGGATTTTAATAGGAGTCTGGGTTTATAAAGATGCTAAAGAAAGAAAAAATAAAGATGCTTTATTGTGGACTTTAGCCACAATTTTTATTCCTTATCTTTTAGGTTTTATTGCCTATTTAATTTTTGCGAGAAATAATGTAAAAAGAAAATGTGAAAGCTGTGGCTATTATAATTCCATAGAAAATACTTTTTGCTCAAAATGCGGTTCTGAGCTTAATTTCGAGAAGCCAAATGAAGATAATATTAAAAATAATAATAAAATTTTATTGGCTGCAATAGTCACATTTATCTTGGCTATAACTTTTATAATAGGAGCTGGAATTGTTGCATTTAGAAATATGGATGGAGAGCTTGAAACAAACAAGCCTGACCTGATAGAAAATTTTGACTACAATAAAGGTTATGTTACAGAAAATTTAGAAGAAAATATAAGTGATACTTCAGAATCACCTTATTACTATACAGTTCAAGAAAAAGTTAATGCAACTTTTAATTTACAAGATTCAACTAAAAGAAAGGTTAGGATTTTTAATTTAGACGGGGGTTTAAATTTTAAAAAAATAGAGGCTGAATTTGAGGGGGAAAATTCCAAAATATTCTTGTATTATAACGATGACAGCGAACCTGCATTTATTTTGGATAAATCCAACTTAAAATTTGTTGCTGACAAACCTTTAGATAAATCCAAAAAAGAAGTAAAAATTTTAAAAGTTGTATTGAAGATGAATAAGGGTCAAGAAAAACTTTCTATAAAATTAAAATAAAAATTAAGATGTGAATATTATTTAAAGCCTATCCTATATGGATAAGGCTTTTTTTATGATAAAATAATTTGTTAAGGAGGGACTTATGGCAAAAGATGTAATAATTGCACTGGATTTTAAAAATAAAGAAGAGTGTTTGAATTTTTTAGATAAGTTTGATGAAAGATTGTATGTAAAAGTGGGACTTGAATTATTTTATTCTGAGGGACCTCAAATTATAAATGAAATAAAAAAGAGAGGTCATAAAATTTTTCTTGATTTAAAACTTCACGACATACCTAACACAGTAAAGGGTGCTGCAAATTCTCTTAAAAATCTTGGAGCTGATATGACAAATCTTCATATTTGTGGAGGTTCATCTATGATAAAAGCTGCAAGGGAGGTTTTTGAAAATTCAATTTTAATCGGTGTTACTGTTTTAACTTCAACAGACGAAGAAACTTTACACAGGGAAATTTTAGTGGATAAAGATTTTTCTCTTGAGGACACGGTAATTTCTTATGCAAAAATGGGAAAAGAAAATGGACTTGACGGAATTGTATGTTCAGCTCTTGAAGTTCCGAAAATAAAAGAAAAAGTTGGAAAAGATTTTTTAACTGTTACTCCTGGAATAAGGCTTGATGATTCTTCAAATGGAGATCAAAAAAGAGTTGTTACTCCTAAATATGCAAGAGAATTGGGTAGCGATTATATTGTTGTAGGAAGACCTATAACAAAAAGTGAAGATCCTCTTAATGTTTATAAAATTATAAAAAAAGAATTTGTAGGTGAATAAATGAAAGAGATATCAAAAATTTTATTAGATATTAAAGCTGTAAGTTTAAATCCGGAAAATCCATATACATGGGCATCGGGAATTAAAAGCCCTATTTATTGTGACAATAGACTTTTACTGTCATACCCCGAAGAAAGAGATATTGTTGAAAAAAATCTTGTTAAATTGATTAAAGAAAAATATCCAGATGTTGAATACATTATGGGAACTGCAACTGCAGGCATTCCTCATGCAGCTCTTATTGCGGATAAAATGAAACTTCCCATGGGCTTTGTAAGAAGCGGAAACAAAGATCATGGAAAGGGAAATAAGATTGAAGGGGAAATCTTTAAAGGGAAAAAAGTTATTGTAATTGAAGATTTATTTTCTACAGGTGGTTCATCTATTAACGCTGCTATAGCTCTTAGACAAGCAGGCTTTGATGTAATTGGAGTAATTGCAATTTTTTCTTACAATTTAAAAGCTTGCAAGGAAAATTTTGATAAAAACAATTTATCTTTTGCATCCCTTACTGATTATGACGAATTAATAGATATGGCCCTTGAAATAAACTATATTAAAGAAAGTCATCTTAAAAAATTAAAAAGGTGGAAACAAGATCCAAATGATGAATCTTGGATGACAGAAGAATGAAATTAGCGGAAAGGCTTTTAAAAGGTCTTAATAATAGTTCTGAAAAAATTTTAAAAGATTCAAGTAGATTAAATAAACTTTATAAATTAGCTTTAAAAAAATTTGACAAATTAGGTCTTTCAGAATTTACTTTGCAAAATTTAAAAATAATGATTAGTATGGCTCAAGATTTTATTAATGGAAATTATAGGGCCTACAATAGAAAAAATGTTATTTTAATAATATCTGGCCTTTTGTATTTAGTTAATCCTTTTGATTTAATACCTGACTTTTTAATAGGAATAGGATTTTTAGATGATATATATGTTATGAAATTTATCTTGAAAAAAATCACAAAGGAGATTGACAGATATAATGCTTGGAAAAATATCAAATGAGAATAAAAAGCTTACTAGGAATTTTTATTCTAAAGATCCAATAAGTGTAGCTAAAAATTTGTTGGGCAAGATTCTAATTCATAAAATTGATGAAAAAAATCTTATTAAAGGTTTAATTGTCGAAACGGAAGCTTACACAGGAATCGATGACAAGGCTTGTCAAACTTTCGCCGGAAGAAGGACTGAGAGAAATGAAATCATGTGGGGACAGGAGGGCCATGCTTATATTTATATGACTTATGGTATTCATTACTTGTTAAACGTCGTTACAGAGGCTCCTGAGCTCCCCAGTGCAGTATTAATTAGAGCGGTATCTATTTTAAATCCATCGAACATAGCTTATAAAAATAGATATGGATTAACTTTTGAAAGTTTAAGTAAATACCAAATAAAAAATTTATCAAATGGACCTGGAAAGTTAACAAAAGCTATGGGAATTGACAAGAAGTTAAATGGTATTGACTTGACGGGAGATAAGCTCTATATTGAAAAAGGTATTTCTGATTTTGAAATTGTAAAATCCAAAAGAATCGGAATAGATTATGCTGAAGAGGCTAAAGATTACCTTTACAGATTTTATATAAAAGGAAATAAAGATGTTTCAAAATTATAGTTATGGAGGAAGTATGAAAATAGCAGTCACTGCTGGTACACCTGTAGACACTGAATTGGGTTGTAAAATTATTGAAAATCATGGATATGAAGCTTTAAGTTTTCCCGTAGCAAAGAATCCGGAAGAACAAGATAGGCTTCAATTTTTAGGTCAATCAACTTTAGAAGAAAAAGTTGAAGAAATTATTGATATGGGAAAGGAAAAAGATGCAAAGGCACTTTTTATTTATTGTAATTCATTAAGCACTGCAATTGATTATAAAAAAATTGAAAAAAATAAAAATTTTAGAATAATAACACCATTAAAAGTATATGAAGAATATGCTAAAAAATTTAAATCTCTTGGAGTAATAGGAGCAAATTCCCAAGCTGTACATGGAATTGAAAAAGTTATGAAGTCACAAAATTTAAAGATTAATCTTGTTACTTTAGGGATTTTACCTCTTGTTATAGCGATTGAAAACCGAATAGAACCAAAAGATATAATTGAAAAATTAGACATTAAAGATTTACTTAAATTCTTTGAAAACATAAAAATTGATGGGGGAAATATTGAAGCACTGGTTCTTGGCTGCACACATTTTCCATATATTAAAGATGAGCTTTATAAAATCTCTAAATTAACCATATTGGATCCTGCAGATGGTATGCTTGAATTGTTGGATAAAATTGTAAAATGATAGAAGTTAAAGACGTAAAATTTAAATATCAAGATGATGAAAAATATGCCTTAAATGGTATAAACATAAAATTTGAAAAAGGAAAATTTATAGCTATATTAGGTCACAATGGGAGCGGAAAATCAACTTTGGCAAAACTTATTAACGGACTTTTAATCCCTAATGAAGGAAGTATTCACGTTGATGACATGGACACTAAAGATGACTCTAAAATATGGGACATAAGAAGCAGAGCAGGTCTTGTTTTTCAAAATCCAGACAATCAAATAGTAGCTACAATTGTAGAAGAAGATGTTGCTTTTGGACCTGAAAATTTGGGGATTCCACAGAAAGAGCTTAGAGAAAGAGTTGATAGGGCTCTTTTAAGCGTCGGTATGGAAAAATATAAAAAAAGTGCACCCCATTTACTGTCTGGAGGACAGAAACAAAGAGTTGCTATTGCTGGAATTCTTGCAATGGAGCCTGACTATGTAATTTTAGATGAGCCTACTGCAATGCTTGATCCGTCAGGAAGAAAAGAAGTAATAGATACCTTGTTAAAATTAAAAAGTGAGGGAAAGGGTGTAATATTAATTACTCATAACATGGAAGAGGCAGCTCTTGCAGAAGAATTAATAGTTATGGAAGAAGGAAATATTATTTTACAGGGTAAACCTCTTGATGTATTTTCAAATGTTGAAAAGATTAAAAATATTGGCCTTGATGTGCCTGTTGCTACTGAAATTTCATATAATTTAAAAAAATCAGGCCATGATATAAAAATTGTTTTAAATGACCAAGAACTTGTTGAGGAAATATGGAAATTATCAAAATAGAGAATCTTAATCACATATACTCCAAAGGAACACCTTTTGAAAAAAAAGCCTTGGATAGCATAAATATAAAAATTAATAAGGGAGAGTTTATTGGGCTTATAGGACATACAGGAAGCGGAAAGTCAACCTTAGTTCAACATTTAAACGGACTTTTAAAAGCAAGTGAAGGTAGGGTAATTGTTGATGGAAGTGAACTTTTTAAGGAAAAGTTAGATATGTCAAAAATAAGAGAAAAAGTTGGTCTGGTATTTCAATACCCGGAATATCAACTTTTTGAAGAAACTATTTTTAAGGATATCTCCTATGGGCCTAAAAACATGGGCTTGAGTCAGGAAGAAATTGAGAAGAGAGTTGATTTTTCTATGGAAGCTGTTGGACTTTCTTTGGACTTAAAAGATAAATCACCCTTTGACTTATCTGGTGGGCAAAAAAGAAGAGTTGCAATTGCTGGAATTCTCGCAATGAAGCCGGAAGTTCTTGTTCTTGATGAACCAACAGCGGGTCTTGATCCAAAGGGTAGAGATGAGATTTTAGATGAGATTTATAGCTTATATAAAAACACTGAAATAACAATTATAATAGTCAGCCACTCAATGGATGAAATTGCAAAATTTGCCACAAGAATTATTGTTATGAATAAAGGAAAGGTATTTTTAGATGGAAAACCTGAAGAAGTTTTTATGCATTATGATGAATTAAAAAAAGTCGGTTTAGGAGTTCCAGAATCTACAAAAATAATGAGACAGTTACATGAAAAAGGTATAAATGTAAAACTTAATTGCATAACTATTGATGAAGCTTATAAAGAAATAGAAAGGATTATTGGAGGAAAGAATGCTTAAAGATATAAATTTGGGGCAATACTATCCCGGACAATCAGTTCTTCATAAATATAATCCTAAATTAAAAATTATAAGCGTAATGTTTTTTATATTACAACTATTTTTTATTGATTCATTTATTCCTTATATTTTTGTTGGAATTTTTTTAATTTTGGCTACTATCTCATCAAGTTTAAAGTTTTCTACTGTTTTTAGAGGTTTAAAACCGATTAGATGGATAATTTTAGTTACATTTGTAATTAATTTATTATTTGTAGGTGGAGAAGAAATATTTAGACTTGGACCTTTAGTTATTACAAAAGAATCTTTGAAACTTGCTTCAATGACATCTATAAGAATTTTACTTTTAGTTTGGGGAACATCTCTTTTAACTTTAACAACTTCACCTATTGAGCTTACAGATGGTCTTGAATCACTAATGAATCCTTTTGCTAAAATTGGGATTCCTGCTCACGAAATTTCAATGATGATGACAATAGCATTACGATTTATCCCAACTCTTATAGAAGAAACAGATAAGATTATGAAGGCACAAAAGGCAAGAGGAGCAGATTTTGAATCGGGAAATATTATAAAAAGAGCAAAAAATTTAGTTCCTCTTTTAGTACCACTTTTTATTTCTTCTTTCAGAAGAGCTGATGAATTGGCAATTGCAATGGAGGCAAGGTGCTATAGGGGCGGAGAGAATAGAACAAGATTAAATGAATTAAAAATAGTTACAAAAGATTATTTTGTTTTTTCTATTTCAACATTATTTTTTGCTTTAATAATATTTACAAATATTATTAAATTTTGGAAATTTTAAAATGAACATAAGACTTAAAGTAACCTATGATGGAACAAAATTTTATGGATTTCAAAAGCAACCTAAACTTAAAACAGTGGAGAGTGTTTTAACAAAGGCTATTGAAGATACAGTTAAACATAAGGTTAAATTATTTTATTCTGGTAGGACAGATAGAGGAGTGCATGCCTTAGGTCAATATGTCAATTTTTATTCAAAAACTACAATTGACCTTGGAAATTTGCCGCGAGTTATAAATTTTCATCTGCCAAATGAAATATCGGTAATAGAAGCAAAACTTGTAAAGGATGATTTTCATTGCAGGTATAATTCAATTGAAAAACATTATAGGTACGTAATTTTTAACGGCAAATATAAGAACGCACTTTTTTATAATAGATCTTGGCACTATCCTTTTAAAATTGAT
>CAMQDG010000035.1 GCA_946999425.1 uncultured Peptoniphilus sp. | reverse complement strand
TACAGACAGAAAAATAATAACTATTTGACTTACATATTTTGACAAAATTATGTTTTTCTTTTTTATCTGTAACATGAACTCGTATTTATATAATTTTAAATCATAATCTTTTCTCTGTGATAAAAGTATTAATAAACTGTTGGAGAATATTACAACTGCGCAATATGCAAAAACAAGCATTTGCGTGCTAGAAAAAAGATTTATCAAAATCCAAATTGTAAGCAAAAACGCATTCATTACACATATGTTTTTAATATTTTTATAATATATTTCTAATAATAGACCTTTCATATATTAGGATTCTCCTCCCTCTGTCAAAATCAGCAAAATTTCATCAAAATTAGGTTTATTTACAACAAATTCTTTATACTTATTCTTTATCTTCGATATATCTTTTACTAAAATATTTACTCTCCCATATTCTCTCCTGTATGAAATGATGTCCGTTTTTTCCACTTTTTCTAGTTCTGTATCAGTACAACGAAGTATCCCATAGTTATATAACAATTCATCTTTTTCTTCGCTCAACACGACTTTACCATTATCCATAAAAACTATATAATCAGCTATTTTTTCCAAGTCTGTTGTAATATGTGATGATATATACATGGAGTTTTCTGGGTTTTCTATAAATTCCAACAATATACCCAGTATTTCATCTCTGCTTACTGGATCTAACCCTGAAGTAATTTCATCTAATATGAGAAGTTTTGTTTCGTGAGACAATGCTATAGCCAACGATAACTTTTTCTTCATTCCAAATGAGAATTGCTTAGCTTTCTTGTCTATTGGTAAATTAAATCGATTCAAATAATTTTTAAAACTATCTTCTTCCCAATTACTATAATTAAATTTCATTACCTCATTTATCTCATTAGGTGTTAATAATAATGAATAGTTTGGGTCATCTAAAACAACACCTATGTGTTTTTTAATATCTATTTGATTACAATATTCAGTACCAAATATCTCTACTTTTCCCTCATCTTTTTGAAACATTCCAAGTATACAAGAAATAGTAGTACTTTTCCCCGCTCCATTTCTTCCTATATTTCCTACAATAGATCCATAAGGTACTTCAATATTTATATTTTTCAAAGAAAAATCATTTGTTTTATTCTTTTTATTTAATCCAGATACCCTTAATGCAAATTTATTTTCATATGAATCCATCATTGCCCCTCCTCATATATCTTTTTTATTAAATCTATTAAATCATCTATTGAAATAGAACTTGATTGTATGCTCTTGACAATTTTCTTAGCTAAATCTTCCACTTCTTTATATGTTTCTATTTTTTGTAATTCAATATTTCTTGCTGATATAAAACTGCCTTTGCCATGAATAGTTTCAATAAATCCATCTTTTTGTAAATTTTCATAAGCCTTTTGAACTGTAATTACAGCTACCTTAAGATTTCTAGCTAATACTCTCATAGATGGTATAGAATCTCCAGTTTTCAAATCTTCATTCATAATTTGTTTTTTTATCTGATTTTCGATTTGTTCATAAATCGGTTCGCTAGAATCGGTATTTATTATAATATTGATATTGCACCTCCTGTTCCAGAAGTGTACTTATGTGTACTTGTCGATTTAATAATACCACCAATAAAAATTTTTTTCAACCCCCTTAATTTCCTAATTTTGAGTATAAAAAAAGACGATAGAGTTTTTAATTTCTATCGCCTAACATCTATCTGTATTAATTTTTTTCATTCAAAAAAATAGTTTCTGTTTACTTGTGATAGTCTTCTATTTTATCCTCATATTTTTTTATAAGTTCTCGTGAATAAACTTTTTTGTTTTTTGAATCTCTGACTTCTTTCCAAAGAATTGCAGCTACTTGTATTTTATTAGAGTAGTTACAACTATTTTCGTCTGCACAAAAATCCTTTAAAAATTGATTCCATTGACAAACCGAATTATCATACTTAGCATAATCTGATTTTCCATAATAAACTTTGAGCATATCTTGAATTGTAAAACTCAAATCATTTTGTCTTTTCACTTTTCTCCAAGCCGTTGCCATATCTGCAGTAAATTTGAAAGGCAAAACACCTGTTACAACAGAAAAATATTCTCTGAATTTTGAATTAAAGGAAAATCCACACTCAAGTAAAGGCATATCTAAAGTAATATAATCAACTTGTTTCTTTATGTTTTTTATTGATGACTTTTTAATCATATCACCCTTAAAGTACTGCTCAATAATATAAGTGAGTTCTTGTTTTGTACCTCTATATTCTAATCCTAATAACTTGCATATATGTGAAAGATCTTCACGATACCAATAGTATTTATTAAACTCATCAAACGAAGTGATTTTATCAAACTTAGGTCTACTTTCTATCATTGTTTTATCCTTTCGAAAAGATCTAAATATATGAATAGGCTACTCCAATTTATCTATTTCATTATTTTCATAACACTTGAACATGACTTGCTTCTTCACAATTAAGTGATTCCTTCAAATCTTTAAAATACAGTTTTTGTTGGTTTCTTAAATATAGTCCTACAAAAGGTTTAAATAAAAAAATGATCCTATCAATCTTTATGTTGAGCCTATTTTCTAATTGATACCTTGCAAGAAAGGAATAATAGCTGTTTCTGTACCAAGTAGGAATGTGATAAATGCAGAAAGACATATGCTGTCATTCTTTTCTATTAAACCATTTTGAAGTGTCTCAAGGCATCCATGATAGCTTCTTCTTTTTCAGGTGTACACTGTGGAATAACCTGTTTCTCTTTTTTCGATTTGTTATAATGCTCCCTCAGTTCTATTCCACATTTCTTTTTTATCTGAGCAATATATAGTGTAGGTACTTTTAATCCAAATTTATTCCAAACATATTCTTTGATTTGAGCATATGTTGCCTTGCTTTCAGCACTTGTCAAATCAAGCTCATCCAGCTTAATTTCAACATCTATATGCTTATCGACATCGAGTTTGGACAAAAGTGCTACCGTCTCCACATGAAATGTCCTTGGAAATTGATCTAAGGCTCTTAATTCTTTTATTTTATATCCGAAATTTGTAAAGTCTTCTAAGTCTTTTACTAAGGTTAGTGGATTGCAGGAGATATAAAGGATTTGATCTGTTTGAAATTCTGAGATTTTTTCTACTGCTTCTTTTCCTATTCCTTCTCTTGGCGGGTCAACTACTATGACGTCTGCTTGTATTTTTTCTTTTTTTAATACTTGAAATACGTCTCCTTGGTAAAATTTTATATTTTTTAAGTTGTTGTCCTCTGCGTTTTCTCTTGCACCTTTTACTGCTTCTTCTACTATTTCAATTCCTGTTGCTGATTTTGCTTCTTTCCCTAATATTGTTGTTATGGTGCCAGTGCCTGAGTAGAGGTCCAACAATTTTTTATCTTCTATATTTCCCATGGTGTCTTTTGCCATTTTGTACAATATTTCTGCTGAGTAGGTGTTGGTTTGAAAAAATGAAAAGGGTCCAATTTTGTATTTTAAACCACAAAGCTCTTCTGTTGCGTAGGGTCTTCCATATAGAAGTTCTACTTTTTCTCCTATTATTGCATCGCCAAAAGAGTCATTTGTTGTGTGTACTATGCCTACAATTTTTCCTTCCAATTTTAAGTTTAAAAGTTCTTTTATAAATTTTTCTTTTTCTATTTGTCCTTGAGATGAGCTTACAAGGTTTATTAGTATTTCTCCAAGCCTCGTTCTTCTAATTGCAAGATGCCTTAAAAATCCTTGGTGAGTTTTTCTATTGTAAAAGCTTTCTTTTTTAAAAAAATCTCTGATAAATTTTCTTATTATGTCAAAATCCTGGTGAACGATTATGCATCTTTCCATGTCCACTACTTCGTGAAATCTATTTTTTTTGTGAAGTCCCAAGGCAAGAGGACCTCCCTTTTCTTGATCTCCAAAAGTGTATTCCATTTTATTTCTATATCCTTCATAGTGGGGGCTTTTTTCTAAGATAAACTGTTCTTTTTCTTTTAAAATTTTATTTTCTAAAAAAAGTTTTTTTAAAAGCTCTTCTTTGTATTTTATTTCTTCTTTATAGGAAAAATTTTGATAGGTGCATCCGCCGCAAACTTTTTGATATCTACAATTTTCTTCTTTTTCCAAGGGGGATTTTTCCAAAATTTCAATTAATTGAGCTTTTGATTTTGTAATTTTTCTTGCTAAAATTTTTTGTCCTCTTATTCCCCCTTTTAATTTTATTTTTTTCCCTTCCATGATAATTTTTGATTTGTTTGGAAAGTCCTGTTCTTCTATATATACTTCAATTTCTTTTTTTCTCATTTTTATCACCGATTTTATTTTATCATGTTTATTTTAAAAATAGCTTTAACTTTTTTGTAATTTGAATATCTTAAGATATATCTGTATAATTAGACTATGAAAAAATTAATTCAAATACTTATAGGTCTTTTAATAATAGTGCCTACCTTAATTTTAATTCTGCCGGCAAGTAAGTTAAAGGATGGAGATATACCCGTTTTGACTTATCATAAAATTGAAGATGAAAAGGGTCCTTTTTCTGTTTCTAAGAAAAATTTTAAAAAAATGATTGATGAACTTTCCCACAGGGATTTTACTTTTTTAACTGCAGATGATTTAAGTAAAATAATTCAAGGTAGAAAAAAATTACCTTTAAAGCCTGTTTTAATAACTTTTGATGATGGTTATGAAGATAATTATACAAATGCTTTTCCAATTTTAAAAAGTTATGGGGCTAAGGCTAGTATTTTTTTAATAGGTTCTTTGGTTGATAAACCTGGATATTTAACTTGGGATATGGTTTCTGAAATGTCCTATATAAATTTAATTGATTTTCAAAACCATACTTTTGATCAACATGCTACAATTGAGGAAGGCAAAAATAAGGGTAAAACAAAATTTTCTTCAAGATATGAAAATGAAAGTGAAGAGGATTATTTAAAAAGGATAAAGAATGATTTAATCTGGAATAATTGGCTTATTTATCAGCATACTTCAAAATATCCCCTGGCCCTTGCTTATCCTGGTGCAGCTTCAAATGACAGTGTGCGAAAAATTTTAAAGGATGCCGGTATAAAAATAGCTTTTGTGGGTGCTAATAAAAGAGCTTCAAATGTGAAAAATTTAAATCCTTATGAGATAAGAAGATTTCATATTAAAAATGCCACTGATATTGAAAGTTTTGTAAATAAAATTGAGTACAATAAATAGTCTTATGAAGTTCATAAGACTTTTTTTGAATCTTTATATTAAAAAAACGGGAAATAAATCCCGTTTTAAATTTTTATATTTATTTGTCTTCTTTTACTGCTCTTGCAATTTGCTTTCCAAGTTCTAAAAGATTTCTATAGTCTTCATCATTACCTGCACCTTGAATTTCCGGCTGAAGTTCTAAGACATTTAATTTATTTCTTTCCACAAAGTCTTTTAATTCTTTCATGGCACCACCGTTCCATGAATAGGTGCCTGCAATACCCCAGACATTATTTTTCATTCTTTGGTGATCTAATTCTTTAAGCAAAAAGCCCATAGGTGGGAAAATAGATCTGTCATAAGAACAAGAAACTAAAATTATTCCCTTATATTGCCAACAATCTCTAAGAAGATAGGATTGACTTGTGTGGGCAACATCTCTTACTCTTATATTTGTTATACCTTCTTCAGCAACACCTCTTGCTAAAATTTCGGCCATTCTTCCCGTATTTCCATAAATTGAACCGAATACTATTAAAACTCCGTCTTCAGTTTTTTGAGAAGAAAGATCCTTATATATATCAATAACTTTTTGTGGATTTTTCCTCCAAATAGGACCATGATCTGGACAAATCATCTTTACATCAAGAGAATCAAGTTTTTCTAAAGCTTTTAAAGCCTGACCTGCATATTTTCCCACAATATTTATAAAATATCTTGCCATTTCTTCCATGTAATACTTGTCAAATTCAACTTGATCGTCAAAAATCCCACCACTTAAAGTTCCGAAGGCTCCGAAAATGTCTTGAGAAAATAAAATTCCCGTATCTTCTTCAAAGGCAACCATAGATTCAGGCCAGTGAACCATGGGGGTCATATAAAAAGTAAGGCTGGTATCTCCCATTTCCAATTTTTCACCATCCTTAACTTCAATAACCCTATCTTCAGGAATATTGTAATAAGATTTAAGCATAGGAAAAGCTCTTTTGTTAGCCACAAGTTTTACATCAGGATAGGAATTAATAAGTTCCAAAAGACCTGAAGAATGGTCCGGTTCCATATGGTCAACAATAATATAGTGAAGATCCTCATCCCCAAGAACTTCTCTTAATTTTGCAAGACATTCTTCAACAGTATTTGACTTAACTGAATCAATTAAAATGTTTTTTGAACCCTTTATTACATAAGAATTATAAGCAACTCCATCAGGAAGAGGCCACATATTTTCAAAAAGAGCGGTTTCCCTGTCGTTTACTCCTATGTAGTAAAGTTTATCGCTTATTTTACGGCTTAATAAATTTTCCATAAAACCTCCTTAATTTAAATTATTTTTATAAAATTGCAAAAAGCTCAAATTAAATTTGGCAATTATCGCAATTATTCTCATCCTTATCCTCAAAGCCCGAAGAATTTTTTTCATAAGTTTCAAGAAAGCTGTGCTTTTCATCCCTAAGTTTATATCCTACAATAGCACCCATGTTTACATTTTCAGTGCTTCTCAAAATGTTTATATCCGCCTGTGGATGGACTTTTTTAATTTCTGATATTAAATCCTTAATCCAAAATCTTCTGTTGCCTGAGCGTCTTTTAGTGACCGCACAAGCACAATCAAGAGGACGCAGGCCTGTGAATCTCATAAATCTTTTTATAGCTTCCTCTTCAACATAATACATGGGACGAATAATCTCCATATTTTCAAAATTGTCAGAATGAAGTTTGGGCATCATAGTCTTAAAATTTCCACTGTAAATAATATTTAACATAACAGTTTCAATAACATCATTAAAATGATGACCCAAAGCAAGTTTATTGCAACCTAAACTTTGGGCTTTTGCATAAAGATTGCCCCTTCTCATTCTCGCACACATATAGCAGGGATTTTCTCCGGCAATTTTTTCAGCAACTTGGAAAATATCTGAATCATGCATCTTTACAGGAATACCCAAGACCTTGCAATTATACTCAAGTCTTTCTAAGTTCTCATCAACATAGCCGGGATTCATAGCCATAAATTCCAATTCAAAGTTCATTTTTCCATGACGTTTAAGTTCTTGGAAAAGTTTGGCAAGAGTTAAAGAATCCTTGCCCCCTGAAATTGCAACGGCAATTTTATCCCCATCTTTTATCATTTCAAAATCATTTATTGCTCGGACAAATTTCACCCAAATATCTTTTTTATATGTTTTTATTATTGCTCTTTCAATTTCTTCTATAGTTTTTACCATACTAACTCCAATCATCTTTATTATAACATAATAATTATAAACCTTTTGAAAATAGATTTATTACTTTAACTTTGTATTAAATAATAATTTTTTTATTTAATCCCTTCATTTTAAACAATCATTTTTTTGCCATAACCTTTAAAAATCCTGTAGGGACCAATTTATTAGTCTGCGTGTTTTTGTGGGAGAACAAACGCAAAATTTTTTATACAATTTATTTTACATTTTTATTCTTATGAGGGAAATTTAATATTGGAACTTCTATAAGAAAAAGACCAAAAAAGTAAAAAAAGAGTGAATTTGGTCATTGGGAATTAGATACGGTTGTATCATCA
Organism: uncultured Peptoniphilus sp.; assembly: GCA_946999425.1. Taxonomy (GTDB): domain Bacteria; phylum Bacillota; class Clostridia; order Tissierellales; family Peptoniphilaceae; genus Peptoniphilus_B. The sequence continues at coordinate 8,023 of CAMQDG010000035.1, read as the reverse complement.
AGAGGAAAAAGCAAATGATGTTTAGCAACCTTTGTCAAAATGAAATCTCGATTCTACGTAGCTTTACCTATGAAAGATAGAAGTAAAGACTCTATGTTAGAAGCTATGAAAAAGTTGATAAAGCCTTTACCAAAGTTTTCTTTAAAAAGCTTTACATCAGATAGAGGTAAGGAATTTGCATGTTACAAAGAGATTGAAGAAATGGGAATAGATTTCTACTTTGCTGATCCATATTCAGGATGGCAAAGAGGAAGTAACGAAAATTTAAATGGATTATTAAGAGAATATTATCCAAAGAAAACGGATTTGGCTGATATTGAAATTGAAGAGTTAATAAAAAATTTAATGGAGCTTAATAACAGACCTATAAAATGTCTAAATTATCAAACTCCATTTGATGTATTTATGCACGAACTTAGTTTGCTCTAAGTGTCGCAATATTATTTGCAATTCATCATAAATTAAAGGCATAAAAAAAGGAGCTTCGCGATCCTTTATCTATATTTAATGTGCAGGCTGTGAGTTTTTTATTTAAAAGATTTATAAAATCTGCTCTTTTTAGGTCCCTAATGCAATTTTCGCCATCATAGCACCTCTTTCTTATACAAACTACTGTACTATATATTTTCCCAAATTATATTTTATTAAATAAAATTAAATTCTAAAAAAAAATGGACCCATTGAGAGTCCATTCTTGATTTTTATTTTCGCATCAAATATTGGTAACTGCCTATGGCAGCTGTTGCACCGCTTCCTTGTGCGATTACTATCTGTTTAAAGGCGCTGTTAGTGCAATCTCCCGCAGCAAAAACTCCAGGCATACTTGTTGCTCCAACTTGGTCTACTATTATCTCGCCTCTTTGATTTTTTTCGATTCCGTCAATCCATTCTGTTACAGGCACTAATCCAACTTGAATGAAGCATCCATCTGTTGCTTCTTGATGAGTTTCTCCACCTATGCGGTCTTGATAAATAATGCTTTCAAGTTTTTCTTTACCTTCTAGGGCTTTTGTTTCTGCATTAGTAACTACACGAACATTTCTCAAAGTTTTTAATTTTTCTTGAAGGACTGAATCCGCTTTTAATTCTGGTAAAAATTCCAAGACTAAAACTTCTTTTGCCAGTCCAGCAAGGTCAATTGCAGCCTCTATTCCTGAATTGCCTCCACCAATGACAGTAACTTTTTTATCTTTGAAAAGTGGCCCATCGCAGTGAGTACAGTAGGCAACTCCCTTATTTCTAAATTCAATTTCTCCAGGAATTCCTATCAAACGCCACTTAGCTCCTGTCGCTATAACTAAAGATTTAGCTTGAAGCTCACCTGAATCTGTTTTGATTATTATCGGATCAGCTTCTTGTATAGATAAAACTTCAACTTCATCTATAATATCAACCTTGTATTTTAAAACATGTTCCTTTACAGCTTCCATAAATTTTGGACCTTCTGTATAGGTTAAACCTGTAATATTTTCAATGGCTAAAGTTTCTTTTACCTGACCTCCAAAATCTTTTGCTATAAGTCCTGTTTTGATTCCCTTTCTTGCTCCATAAATTGCCGCAGTAGCGCCAGCCGGTCCACCGCCAATAACAAGAAGATCATAAACAGGCTTATCTTTTAGTGATGGTCTATCTTTTTCTCCGGTAACCATATCAAGGATTTTGTTCAAGTTAATTTTTCCATTATAAAAACTTTTACCATTCAAAAAACTTGCTGGAACTGCCATAACTCCAAGTCCGTCAACATATTCTTGGAAGCTTGCTCCATCTACCATACGGTGGCTGATTTTGGGATTTAAAACCGCCATAATGTTTAGAGCTTGAACTACTTCCGGGCAGTTGTGGCAACTTAGGCTAACTACTGTTTCAAATGATAGTTCTTTATCTATTGATTTAATCCTCTTTACTTGATTTTCATCAATTTTTGGTGGACGACCGCTGATTTGTAAAAGTGCCAATACAAAAGATTCAAACTCATGACCCAGTGGAAGTCCTGCAAAGCTTATTCCAGATCTTCCATTTGATGAAAGACTAAAACATGGGCTTAGGTCTAATTTTTTTTCTTCAATTTTTAAAAGATCTGATAGTGAAACAATTTCTTCTACAAAAGTTTTAACTTCTTTTGACTTTTCAGAATCATCTAAGCTTAGAGTAAATACAACTTCTCCTTCAAGAAGTTTCAAATACTCTTTTAGCTGATTTTTTAAATTTTGGTCTAACATTAGATCTTACCAACTAAGTCAAGACCTGGAGTCAAAGTTTTGCCTGATTCTTTCCATTTTGCAGGGCAAACTTGTCCAGGATTTTCACGAACGAATTGAGCAGCACGAATTTTATCATAAACTTGGCTTGCATCTCTTCCGATTCCGTCAGCATTAACTTCAACAGTTTGAATAACTCCATCTGGATCTATAATAAAAGTTGCACGTTGAGCAAGTCCTGCTTCTTCATCTAAAACATAAAAATCTCTAGCAATTGATTTGTGAGGATCAGCTAACATTGTAAATTCCAATTTGCTGATAGCTTCTGAATGGTCATGCCATGCTTTATGCACGAAATGTGTATCGCAAGACATAGAATAAACTTCTACTCCAAGAGATTGTAATTTTGCATATTGATCTTGCATATCTTCAAGTTCTGTTGGGCAAACAAATGTGAAGTCTGCTGGGTAGAACATAAGAACATTCCACTTACCTTCAAAATCCTTATTTGATATTGTTACGAATTCTTCTTTTTTTGGGTTATAGCCATTAGTGTTAAACTCCGGTATTTTCTTTCCTACTTGTGACATTTATGTCCTCCTTTTTATTTAAAATTTATTGATACTTGCTATCATTCAATTTATACCCAAAATAAATTTTTTACCAACTTAAATTTTAATATAAACTTTTTAAATATATTTTTATAAATATTTATCTTTTACTTTTTGAGCTTTTAAAAAAACTTCATCAATATATTAATTAAATCTTTTGCATAATCTTTTATTTTAAAATATACATCTTATTTTTATTATTTGATAAGTTGTAAAATTAAATGCGACACTAAACAAAACTCATATTACCCTAAATTATAGAAATAAGATAGAAGTATTAAAACAAGAGGGCTATTCTTATAGAAGAATAGCGAAAATACTTGGCTTTCATCACTCAACTACTTATAGAGAATTGAAAAGATGTAACAACGAATATTCAGCTATTAAAGTAAGTAAAGACAAATATATAAAGTCATCACGAAAGGGAAGAAAAACTAAGGCTAATGATGAAATCAAGGATAAAATAATAGAGAAATTGAAGAAATGGGAATAGATTTCTACTTTGCTGATCCATATTCAGGATGGCAAAGAGGAAGTAACGAAAATTTAAATGGATTATTAAGAGAATATTATCCAAAGAAAACGGATTTGGCTGATATTGAAATTGAAGAGTTAATAAAAAATTTAATGGAGCTTAATAACAGACCTATAAAATGTCTAAATTATCAAACTCCATTTGATGTATTTATGCACGAAATTAGTTTGCTCTAAGTGTCGCAATATTATTTGCAATTCATCAAATAAAAAAAGAGAAGATTTGGGTCTCCTCTTTTTGTCTTATTATTTTTATAAAATTGTAAAAATAAATTATCTAATCAAAGTCCAAGCTTCATATCCATATCCTGTGTCATAAGAAGCGTGAGCGTTTGATGCATCTAATACTTGATAATAGAACCAATCACTTGAGCTTACGTCTAAGAATTCTTTAAGTTGAGTTCTGTTTGAAACTGTATTGATACTGCTGTAAGTTGTTGTTCTTCCAAATACTGCATTTAAAATTGTAACAGCTTCAGCTCTTGTAAGTTCGTTATCTGGTTTAAATGAACCGTCTGGATAACCTTGAACAACTTTTTTACCGAAAACTTTGTCTATGGCATCTTGAGCCCAGTGTCCCTTAATATCTTTTAAGTTTGCACTTGCACTTCCTGGATAACCTGCACTTACAAATCCACTTATCATTTGAGCAAATTCAGCTCTTGTAATGTTGGCATTTGGTCTGAAACTTCCATCATTGTAGCCTGAAATCAATCCCTTTGCAGTAATATAATTTATTGCTTGAGAATACCAAGCGTTGCTTGCATCATTAAACTTAGTAACTTGAGAAAGTCCGAAAGAATTTGAACCGTTAATAAGTCTTGCAAACATTGAAGCTGCTTCAGCTCTTGTTACTTTATAGTTGGGGTGGAATTTTCCATCAGGATATCCTGTAATATATGCCATTCTATAAAGATCTGCACTTTGTCCCTTAACTGTATATTCAATACTATTTTCTTTGTAGCCTATTTCATAGCTTACAACTTTTATTTTTTCTCCGGCAACTAATTTACGATTTAAAGTCATGGAGAATTTGTTGTATCTGTCAGCATAAGCTTGTCCAAGATAATTACCCTTTGCATCATAAGCTTTTACACTTGCACCGTTTGTAGCAGTACCTTTAAGGCTTGTGCTTCCTGCTTCAGCACTTGTAACAGTTGGAGCAAGGGCAAGTTTTCCATTTGTTCCTGTCTTAAAGCTTAGGTAATATTTGTCATAAATCTTTTCGTTTGATGAAATACTGAAATATCCCTTGCTATTTGCATATGCAGATCCTACATATCTTCCATGATAGTAAGCTGAAAGATAAATATTGCTTTCAGTATAACCTGTTATTGTATATCCGTCATAGGAAACATCAACATTTTTAGGATAAATTGCTCTTTCATAATTTCCTGGATATCCATTTGTATCATAAAATTTATCTACTTCATTGGATTTTGTAATTGGATAATTAGCGTTATTTCCATCATAAGTTGCATAAATTGTTTTTCCAACAGACCAATCATGGGAAAGACCATAATATCTTCCATTGTTATATCTGTAGTTGTAGTTATATCCGTAGGCATCAATATAGATATAGGCTCTTTGTGAACCTGACCAAGATAATTTTATATATCCTGATGAATCGCTTGTGCCATAATCAAGTCTATATCCTGATGAATCTCTTGCTTCAACATATGTGTTTGCAGGAAGATTGTATCTTATATATTGGTTGTCATTTACGCTATCATAGTAGCCATATCCATATTTTCCGTAGTTGCCTTCTTTATCTCCTACATAAATTGTAAAAAATCCGTCTCTATCTGTATAAACAGATGATAAGTCACCTAAAGTAACTTTGGCATTTTTTACTGCATTTCCATCTAAAGTAACATAGCCTGTTACATAGTCATAATATGCTTTTACATCAGATATTTTTAAAGCTACAGGTTCCCATTTTGCTGTTAAAGTTGTGTCTTCATTGATTGGGCTAGTAAAGTCAAATATAGATCCATCTTTTTGCCATCCTTTAAATGTAAAACCACTCTTTGTTGGTGGTGTAGGAGCTATAGCTTTTTGACCCTTCACAACTTCTTGAGTTCCGAAAGTGCTTTCTCCATCTTTAAATGTAACAGTAACTCTTTTTGCTTTAAGGCTTAAAGAAACACTTCCTACAGAAGTTCCTCCAACCTTAACGTCTACTAAAACACTTGCATCTGCTGCTATCTCATCAGTTCCATTATATTCTATTTTGTTTTGAGTAAGAGTAAATCCTGCTGGTAATGTTGCTGATATAACAAAATCCCCCGCCCCAAGATCGGTCGTTGTGCTACCTTCTGTCTTTTTAACACTTATTGTTGCTGTGCCTGCAGTTCCACTTACGAATTCAGTTTTATCAGCTGAAACAGTGTAAGTTGGTTCTTCTGCAAATACATTAAATGGAAGTACTGTCACGATCATCAAAAAACTAAGTACAAGTGACAATATCTTTTTCTTATTCATATAATCTCCTCCTTATTAAAATTATTAGATGTTCTTATTATACTCCATTATTTCATTGATACAATTGAACATAAAGAATCTTTAGATTTTTTTAATATTTGCCTTTTATACCAATAAATCACTTATCTCTATTTTTTATACCCATTTTTTTATTAAAATAAAAAAATCGGTGGCTAACCACCGAAAATTTTTAAATTTATTTTGCAAATTTATTTTTAATTTTCTTTTTAATAATCTTTGTAATGTCACGAATCTCACGAACTCCTAAAAGATACATGGAGACTAAATAAACAATAAGGGCAAGACCTACTACAATCATAAGGCAAATAAGTTTAGTCACAGTTAAAGCCGCATTGGATGAAAATGCTCTACAAACAATGTTTTCCATGGGAAAATAAATTAAAGTAACAAGGCCCATAAGAAAACTTGATATGCCTGTCTTTATAATTGCCTTAATATAGGACTTGGTTCCTAAATTTCCAATTTTTTTGTGAAGCAAGTAAAAGGAAATTAAAACTGCAATAGTTGTCGCTATGGAAACTGAAGCAGCTAAACCCTGAGTTCCAAACTTATGGGCAACTAAAAGATTAAGACCCACATTAATTGCAACATTTATAACTCCAATATAAAAAGGAGTTTTAGTATCCTCAAGAGAATAGTAAACACGATTTAAGACATTGGAAAGAGAAATTGAAATCAAAGCCAAGGAATAGCACCTTAATGTTGAAGTGGCTTCAAGACCGTCTGCATTAGTAAATTTTCCATGAACAAAGGCTATATCAATAATAGGCTTTGCCAAAATAAACATACCTACAGTTGCAGGAATGGTTAAAAAAAGCACGCTTTTAACCGATGCATTCATAACTTTTTTCCCTTTTAAAATATCTCCATCAGAGAAGGCACGAGCTAAAATAGGAAAAATAATAGCCGTAACTGCGGTGATAAAAATACCTAATATTAAAGTATTCATCTTGTTTGAAACATTTAAAATAGTGGGGGCACTGTCGCTCATGCCAGAAGCAAGATTTCTATTAACAAAGACATTAATATCATTTACAGAAGTGGAAACCAAGACCGGCAAAGATAAAATAACTGCCTCTCTTACATATCTATCCCTAAAATTAACAATAAATTTTGGTCTGAAACCTATTTTAAAAGAACTGGGCATTAAGAAAATAATTTGGACAAAAACTGCAAGGACTGATGCTACTGTTAAACCTAATACTCCAAAAGCTTTTGAAAAAAATAAAAGATAAACAACATAAACAAGATTTAAAGGAATGGAAATAGCCCCTGCTGCGGCAAATTTGCCTCCATATTGCAAAAATCCCGTAAAAACTCCCACAATGGCGGAAAAAATAACAACGGGCATACCTACTTCGACTAACTGAACAACAAGTTTATAAGTTTCCGGTCTGGCTTTTGCCGCTGTAAGTTTTGCAATATATGGACTGAAAAAAATCCCTAAAACCGTAACAAAAGTTGTTATTATTAGAGAAATCCAAATCAGATTATTTGTATATGAAAGTCTATGATCATCCCCAAGTTCCCTCTCAACTTTTTGCATAACGGGAATAAAGGTGGTGGCAATTGCAGTGGTAATTAAAGTGGAAATCATACTGGTTGCCCCTTGAGCAAGAACAAAGGCACTTGCTTCATGGGTTGCACCAAAAATTGCAGCCTGCATGGTTTCACGGGCAAAACCCATAACCTTGCCTATTAAAGAAAAAATTATAATAGCCAAAGTAGACTGAGCGATTGTATTTTTTTTGTTCATATCTCCTCCTAAGTTTCAAAACAAGTATAAAATCAATTGAATTTAATGTCAACTTATCTATTTTACTTAAAGAAATTAAAGTGAGCAAGATTTTTCCTTTTTTATGTTTTTATTTTTTATGCTTTATGTAGAGCATTTTTAAAATTACATTCTAATTTTGAATAAACATTTATTTTAACCAAACTTCTTATTACCATAACCCTTGAAAATCCTGTAGGGACCAATTTATTGGTCCGCGTGTATTGGGTGAGAGAAAAAACTTAAAATTTTAATTAACATTAATTTCAAATTTACATTTTTATTTTGTATTTTATATTTTTTCAATTGAATTTTTTTCTATATTTTTTCTTTTTCGTTTTTTATTTTACATACATAACGCGAGGGGGACTAATGGACTTGCGATTGTCCCTAACGTCCCC
>CAMQDG010000034.1 GCA_946999425.1 uncultured Peptoniphilus sp. | reverse complement strand
TTACGTGTGGTTTGGTTCTTTCAAAATGTTGTTTAGCCATTTTTTCCTCCTTATTATTTCTACTTTATAATACAATATCCTTTAGATAAAAGCAATATTTAGCCATCTAAATTATTGATTTTAGGCAGGGCGAATTTTTTAAGGAAATAGGAAAAATATATTACTCCAAAAAATTCTGCAATTATAAAAGACCACCACACATTTTCAAGGACTCCTGTTTTAGAAAGGAAATATGCAGTTGGCAGAAGACCCATAAATTGTCTTACAAAAACTCCAAACATTGTTAAAATTCCATTTCCCAAAGCCTGAAAAAGTGATCCAGTAATTATATTAAAGCCCACAAAAAAGAAACAAAAACTTATTGTTTTTAAGGCAGGCACAGCAACTTCATATAAATTGTCTGAAACTTTATAAATATCTTTTAAAATAAAACCTGAGTAAAATTGAAAAATCAACATACCTATAAGCATTATTAAAAGTCCTGTGAAAAGAGCAATCTTAAAAGTACTTATACATCTTTCTTTTTTCCTTGCTCCATAATTATAGGCAATAATGGGAACCATACCATTGTTAAGGCCAAAAATAGGCATAAAAATAAAACTTTGAAGTTTAAAATATGCACCTAAAGCTGAAACAGCCCTTGGTGAAAAAGTATTTAAAATTCTATTATAAAAGGAAATTGAAAGAGAAAATAAGGTTGTAAGAATAATTGATGGAAATCCCACTTGATAAATTTTAAAAATTACTTTTTTTTCTGGAATAATGCCCTTAATTCTAACTTCCTTATTTAAATTGTGGTGAAGAAAAATTCCTATTGACATTCCTGCAATTTGACCGATTACAGTTGCAACTGCAGCTCCTGTAATTCCCATATTAGGCATACCATAGCGACCAAAAATTAAAATTGGATCCAAAATTATATTTATAATTGCACCTATTCCCTGAGTTACCATAGTTAAAAGACTTTTTCCTGTTGATTGTAAAATTCTCTCCATAAAAATTTGAATAAAAACTCCAAAAGAAAAAATTGTAACGGTTTTTAAATAAGCCTCTCCTAAATTTATTATGTTTTTATCATTAATTTGAACTTCAAAATAAAACCTTGATAAAAATATTCCGAAAAGAGCAAATAAAATAGAGTAAATTAATGACAAAAAAAGACCGTTTTCTGCACTTTTATTTACCAAACTATAATTTTTTTCTCCAAGAGATCTGGAAAGAAGTGCATTAAGTCCAACGCCTGTTCCAACTGCAACTCCTATCATTATATTTTGCAGGGGAAAAGCAAGTGAAACTGCAGTAAAAGCATCTTCACTATATTGCATTACAAAATATGAATCTACAATGTTATAAAGGGCCTGTATAAACATAGAAATCATAAGAGGAAATGAAACTTCAATTAAAAGCCTTCCTATTGGCTTATAACCCATTTTATTTTCAACCATAGCTTAGTCCTTTCACTTTAAATTTTCATAAAATACTCTATACAATATGGATTTAAATGTCAATGTTTATTGTTTTAAGTGTATAATGTAGATAAAGATTACTTATAAAATTTTTAAGGAGGATGAAAATGAGAATATTTGTAACAAGTAGAGTGCCTCAAGAAGTTTTAGAAAGATTAAATAAATACGATTTAATTTATCATGATTCGGAAAAACCTCTAAGCAAAGAAGAAATAATAAATAAAATAAAAGATGCCCAAGTCTTACTTTGTCCTTTAAGCGATAAAATTGACAAGGAAATAATAGATGCAGGTAAAAATTTAAAACTTATTGCTAATTACGGTGCAGGCTACGACAACATAGACCTTAATGCAGCAAAAGAAAAGGGAATTTATGTAACAAATGCTCCTGCTCCTTCATCAGCAGTTTCCACTGCAGAACTTACTTTTACCCTTATGCTCGCTTTGGCAAAAAATTTAATTCCCGGAGAAAAATGTTCAAGGCAAGGAGGCTTTTTAGGATGGAGACCTACATTTTTCTTAGGTCATGAATTAAGAGGCAAAACTCTTGGCATAATAGGAATGGGAAATATAGGAAAAAATCTTGCAAAAAGAGCTTTGGCTTTTGAAATGAATGTAATTTATTATTCAAGACATAGAAAGGAAGATATAGAAAGTTTAAATGTAAAATATCTTCCTTCAAAAGAAGAAGTAATTAAAAATTCAGATTTTCTTTCCCTTCACACTGCCTTTGCTCCAGAACTTAAACATATGATAAGTAAAGATCAATTCCAAATGATGAAAAAAAGTGCCTATTTAATAAATGCAGCTCGTGGACCTCTTGTAGATGAAAAGGCCTTAATTGAAGCTTTAAATAGTGGTGAAATTGCAGGAGCAGCCCTTGATGTATATGAATTTGAACCTAAGATTTCTCAAGAATTAAAAGATGCAAAAAATCTTATTTTGTGTCCCCATCTTGGCAATGCAACTTTTGAAGCAAGACTTGAAATGGGCCACACTGCTCTTGACAATATAGATGACCTTAATACCGGAAAGATTCCAAGAAATAATCTTATAAAATAAATATTATGAACAGTGATTTTTTAAAGCAAGAAAAGATAAATGAAAATTTAATAAAAAAAGTTGAAGAATTTAAAGAGAAATACGAAAAAAATCCAGAATATGAAAATCGTATAGGAAAAAGCCACTTTAAATATTATGGAAAAGATGTGTGGGATCAAGCTCTTTCAGCCCTTATTGCAGGAAAAAACTTACTTTTAGTTGGAGAGAAATCTACAGGAAAAAATGTTCTTGCAGAAAACCTTTCAGAATTATTTCTAAGGCCCCTATGGAACGTTTCTTTTCACGTTAACACTGATGCCAACTCTTTAATAGGATCAGATACTTTTAAAAATAATCAAGTTCTCTTTAGACCGGGTCCAGTTTATTTAAGTGCAGTCAACGGCGGATTTTGTGTCTTAGATGAAATTAATATGGCAAAAAATGAAGCTCTTTCAGTTCTTCACTCAGTTTTAGACTACAGAAGAATAATTGATGTGCCTGGTTACGACAGAATAAAACTTTCTCCTGCCACAAGATTTATAGGAACAATGAACTATGGTTATCAAGGAACAAGAGATTTAAACGAAGCCCTTCTTTCAAGGTTTGCAGTAATAAAAATGCCCACAATTTCAAAAGAAAATTTATTTAAACTTTTATCTAATGAATTTACAGATTTAAAGGAAAAATACACAAGTCAATTTGTAGATTTATTTATGGAACTTAAAAATAAATGTGATGCAGGAGAAATTTCCTTTTCAGTTTTGGATTTAAGGGGCTTAATAGATGCAATAGATCTTATGAAACTGGGACTTTCTCCCTTAAAAGCTTTGAACATGTTCATTACAAACAAAAGTTTTGACCAATACGAAAAAAATCTAATCTTTGATGCTTTAAGTCTTAGAATTCCAAAAAACTTAAATTCAGAGGAGTTGTTTAAATGATTGTCTTCGGTGACACTCGTAGAGCATACAATATTATATGGAATGCATGGGGATCTTATAAATATGAGCCCTTTTATAAATCCATGGACTTTAAGGGAAATGTGAATTTATATTTAAACACAATTATAGGTCTTTCCTATAAATATTATGGAAAAAGTTTTTTAGAAGAACTTTTTGACCTCTGGAAAGATGATGAAAATGCAAATAGATATGATAATTTAGCCTGGCTTATTTTAGAAAGTTCAGTCTATGAAAAAGAACTTAAATCAAGGCCAGTCTTGATGGAAATAAGAAGAGATGAAGCGGAAAATTTCTTAGATCTTTCCAATGACCTTGCAAGGAAAAAAATCGCCCTTTGGGATCACTTTGTCTATTCCATGATCTATAAGAGAAAGGCTGAAATTTTAGAAAGAAAATTCTTTTTAACAAAAAAAGAAAACGAACTTTATAAGATTTTAAGTCCAGGAGAATTTTTGGAAAAAGAAATCTTAAAAGAAAGACTTTTAAATGCCTTTGTAGTTTTTTTTAAATTTTCCTTAAATAAAAAACATAAATTAAAAATCAAACTTCCCTTTAAAATAAAAAACATTTCAAAAGAAGCCTCAGGTTTTACTGTTGAAAGGACAAGTTCTCTTGATGTTTCCGGGAAAAAGCAAAGCACAGGAAGAGGACTTTTAAAAAGTTCAAAAAATGATAATAGAGAATATATAGAAAGAGTTTTTGGTAAATCGATCTTTGATAAAAATACTGAACTTGATATAGAAAGGCACCTTTCCTGCGATATTAACGAAGGGCTTCACCTTTACTTTACAAAAAGAGAAGAATCAAACTTATCTAAAAACAGAAACATTCTTTCTCAAATCGATTCCATAAAATCTCAAATCTTAGACAACAAGGAATATTTTGTTCAAAATAAACTCCTTGTAGATTCAGGTATTAAAAAACTTCAAAGAAAATTTTCATCAACCCTTATTCTAAGTAAAAGAGATGAGGAAATTTTAAATAGATATGGAGTTTTAGATGGAACTCTTGTCTGGAAAGGAAAAATTTTATCCGAGGAAAAAATTTTTAGAAACTTTACTTACAAACAAAGTCCAAATTTTTCCGTTGACATTTTAATGGACGGGTCGGCCTCCCGTTTGTTTGATGTAAATTTACACGCATCTCAAGTTTATATGCTTAGTGAATCCTTGAGAAAATCTGGAATCCCTCTTAGAGTAATGAGTTTTTCAACCCTGTATTCCTACACAGTTATAAATATTTTAAAAGACTACGATGATAAAAATTCCAAGGGTATCTTTAATTATTTTGCTGCAGGTTACAACAGAGATGGTTTTGCCCTAAGGGGAGTAAAATTTTTGTTGGAACAGAAAAAATCTAAAAAATTATTAATTATAGTTACCGATGCAAACCCCGATGATTTAAGGTACAATTCAAAAATAAAGGCTGATTACAGTGTAATTGGCCCTGATGATACTGCAAAAGAAATTTTTAAACTCAAAAACTCTGGAATAGAAATCTGCGCCTTAATAACTGGAAGAAAAGAAAATCTTGAAAATGCAAAAAAAATTTACGGAGACTACGCCTATATAGAAAACTTGGAAAATATTACAAGTTTAGGCGCAGATTATATTAGAAAAAAAATCTTTAAATTAATTTATAAAAGCTGAAAAATTTAATTTACACAATAAAAAAGGGACGAGCTAAATTATACTCGTCCCTAAATTAATTTTAATTAATAAATTATAAATTATATTTAATTTAAATTTAATTCTTATATTTTATAAATTAAAATCTAATCTAAATCATCTAAACTTCCCCCAGAACTTTCAACATTTCTTAGAAAATATTTTGCTTCTTTATCTCCTTTTTTCAAAATTAAAGTGTCATCACTTTCTATTGTGTCTTCATCATTTTTAAAATTATCTTCATATGCTTTTTGAATTTTTATGCTGTCATAATCTGAAGTATTTCTTATTTTTGATATAAAATCTTTAACCTTAATGTCTGAAGTTAGTTTTTCAGTTCCTGATATAATTTCATCCTTCTTAATCTTTCCAATTTCATAAACTCCGGCAAAATTAGGTGCATTTAAGGGAGTTCCTTTGTAAAGTTCAATAGTATAGGTTTTTGTTTCACTAACAGAAAGACTAGAATTTGATTTTTTAAATGTAAGTTGCAATTTATCTCCATCTTTTAGAGTATCTGTCTTTTTTAATAAATCCCAACCTCTTTTTATTTCTACTTCTGAAAATCTATCCTTATTTTTTAATTTTGACAAAAATTCATTAACTGTCATTTTAGACGTTATTTTTGTATTCTTAGATTTAATTTTTGAAACTAAGGCTTCTTTTGCTATTTCAAAATCATTTCCAAAGTCTGCTTCTATTTCCTTATTTGGATCTGAAACATCTTTTGAAAAAATTAAATCATAAGTTTGTGTTCCATTTTTAGTATCATTTTTGGCAATAATACGTAAAATAGATTTTTCTTTTAATTTATCAGTTTCTTTTAAACCTCTTATTGTAAGTGATTTAAATTCATTACGATTTGTTAAATAACTTAAAAATTGACCAAGGGTTAAGTCTGTTGTTAACTTTACCTTTCCTGAAGAAATCTTTCTATTAGTGTGGTCTACTACAAAGCTATCTCCAAAATTTATTTTAGAAATTTCTCCTGGCCTAATAAGAACTGCATCCTCTACAATCAGCGTATATCTTTGAGGAAATCCTCCTGTCTTTAAGCCTACTAATAGATAATCTCCCTTTTCTAATTTTTCATCATCTTTCTTAGGCTCATAAGTCATTCCGCTATTTAGCTTAATGTTTAAAAAGGCCTCTTTATTAGAAATAAGATCCAAAAATTCTTTTGTGCTTAGATTATTATCAAGTTTTTTCTTATTTGACAGAATCTTTATTCCTAAAAATCCTCCCATATCTTCAAGTTTAAAAGCGTCATCTTTAAATTCTAAGGTCAATTTTTTAGCTTCAAGGTTAATTTTATATTCTATCTTAGAACCATTTTCTGCTTTTACAAGAAGTACATCGCCTACTGCCAAAAATTCAGTATCTCCTTTTATCCTTTGATTTTTATCAATTACATTAAGTGTTTGTCTATCATCACCTTTTATAATATTTGATAAAAAGTCTTTTACGCTTGTTTTGTCAGTAATTTTTTTAATACTTGAAGAAATTGTTTTTCTGCTTGGTATAATTGTATAAAAAGCAATTTCTTTTTCATCTTTTTTTGATGTTATTGTCAATATATCTGACTTATTCTTATTTTCTTTTACAGTTATAATATAAGTTGCCTTTGTTCCATCTTCTGCTGTAACTTCTAAAATATCTAATTTTTCAAGAGTATCTGTAACTTTCTTAACAATTTTTGTTGAATTATCATATTTTATAATATTTAATTCTTGATTTTCATGTCCTTTTTTAATATTCTTCAAAAATTCTTCTACGGTTACTTTATTTGTGATTTCAAATGCTCCAGATTTTATTAATTTTTGATTTCCCTTGTCAAAAATTATTAAATTATCTTTATTTTCCGAATTTTTTACTGAAGAGATTTTTGTATCGCTACTCATAGCTTGTGCATTCTTACCAACTTCAAATAGGGTGTAACTGTCATTTCTTGGAAATACTTGAACATGGGATGTATATACTACATTGTCTTCAAGATATTTGTAAGCTTCTTCAAGAGAAATCTTACCATTCTTATCAATATCTCCAATTATATTTCCATTTATTCCTGCAACTTGAGCTAAAACTTTTGTAAATTTACCTACTCCTTCTTTTTTATCTTCAAATGAAAATTCATCTTCTGAACTTGCTGTAAGAACTTTATATTCATTTGTTGTAAGATATCCTACTGAACGGTCACTAGTTGTATTAAAAGCTCTTTTTACACTTTCATTAAATGCATATGAAGTTCTTGAGCTACTTGCTGTTGGGGTTGGTTGTGTTTCTGCATCTACTTTTTTACCAATAAAGCCTCCTGCATTACATGAGTCTAAGATCAATACTTTTGTTCCAGGTATTGAATCTAAAGCTTGTCTTAATTCATTTACACTAACCCAAGCTTGTGTTTGTGATTCCTTATCCTTTATAGGATCTACAGTACAAATATAGCTTAATCCATTAACGTTGTTTCCATGTCCAGAATAATATAAATAACTTACATCGTTTGATCTTGCCCCTTTAAAGGCTTCTTTAATTTTTTCTAAAAATTCAGCTTTTTTAACGTTCTCAGCAACAAGGATTTTGTCAAATTTATTTGAATTTATTTCTTGATTTTCAAAAACTTTTTTCATTAATTTTTTATCATTTACTGGTCCTAATAAATTCAATTTTTTATTTCCATAATCGCTATTTGCTACAATTAAAGCACGATAAGTCTTTTTTAGATATTTTATTTTAATTACTCTTTCTTCTGTTCTATTGTCTTTTTGAGCAATCAATTTATATCCGTCATCTATTTTTTCTGTTTCAAGGCCAGACTGATCTAATATGCTAATCTTTGCTCCTTCTTCAATAGTAAGAGCATTTTTCAAATTTTCAAAATCTGTATTTTCTACTATTTCTACAAATGTAGTTCCAAGTTTTGTTACTATTGCACTATCTTTTATAGAAATTAAAGACCCTTGCTCATCGCTATTTAAAATAATTTTATACGCTTTAAATGCCTTCCCATCTTCTGCTGTAACTAATAAATAATCACCCTTTTTAATATTTTCATAAGATTTTTTGTAATTATAAATATTAGCTTGATCTATTGAATTATTTTTAATATATTTTTCTTCATATACACGAAGAGTTTGTCTTTCATTTACTTTTAAAATATTTT
The DNA here is from genome assembly GCA_946999425.1 of uncultured Peptoniphilus sp. Lineage (GTDB taxonomy): Bacteria > Bacillota > Clostridia > Tissierellales > Peptoniphilaceae > Peptoniphilus_B. The sequence goes on along the minus strand of CAMQDG010000034.1, from coordinate 7,497 downwards.
TAATAAATTCTGATACACTTGTTTTATTGTCAATGGTTTTAGAAGCTGAATTTATTGTGTCATTTTTTATGTCGTAAACATTTGAATTTACTTTTGTTTCATTGCTTAGTGCTTTTAAAGCTTTTTTAATGTGAATTATAAATTTTTCACTTCTAAAGTTAATTCCATTCTTTTCATCAAAGTATTTAATAATAATTTGTTTTGTTCCAAATTCTGTATCTTTATCATTTATTTGAAGTTTATCAAGATATTCTTTTTTTACAGTTACTGTCTTATTTTCATTGTCAATTTTTAGATATTTTCTATTAAACCTAATAGTTCCATCTTCTGTTTTTTCAAGGCTATCATCTTTCCAATCTACAGGAAATGGTTCAACATCCACACATTTTTCTAAATCAATTTCATCTGCCTTTAAGTTTTCACCCTTAGAATTTTTAAGAGAAACTATTTTAAAAATCATCCCTGCTGCTGGAGCATTTTTTTGTGTAAATGTAAGAGTGCTTAGTGCTTCTGCTTGTCCTGATGAATTATTTATAACACTTATTTTTAAACTTGTTTTTGCATCTAAAATTTTATTGTCTAAATCCTTAAGCGAAAGAACCATATCCTGTTCTCTTCCATAAATTGAAGATAATATAGTATCTAAAAATGACTTTTTAACTGTTATTGTATCTCCATTTATTGCTAAATCATTTGCTTTTGCTTCATGATATGATACTTTTACTTTTAAATTATTAAGATTAACTTTTGAGATTTCCAGTGCTTTTCCACTTGCATCTTTAATTTCTGTTATTTTTATTTTAACTCCCTCGTCCGGAGCAAATTTTTCAAAAAATGTAAATACATTTTTATTTTCAAATTTAGCCTTTATTGAGGATGCATTTGTTAAAGATAGATCAAAAGATTTTTCTATTTTTGAAACATTATTTGCCCCATCTGTATACTCCAATTTGATGCTTGAAGCTTTTGTCAATGTGTTTAATAATGATTTTTTTATAATAACTTTATCATTGTTATCATCAATTTCGATTTCTTTTGTTTCCTGTCCATTAACAAATACTTTGACATTATTTGTAAGAATAGATTTTTCTTTTGTAACTTCTTGACCCAAGCTATTTTTAATATTTAAAATTTCTATTGGAAGATCCTCAGAATTTTTAAATACAAGGTTTGTAAATTGTGGTTTTATTGAAAATTCAGATGAATCACTATTCTTAATATTTATAATGTGAACTTTGTCTTTTTCTACATTTGCATTATTTTGCAAAATTGCATTTGGCAAATCAATGGTTAAATTATCTGTGATTTTAAGGCTTGAATTTAATACAAGTTTTCCACCAGCATTACCAACGATTTTAATAGACTTAACAGTTTTTTCCCTTATCTTATTATCTGGAATAATTAAATCTTTATCATCATCTTTTACGATTATTAATTCTTCATTTTGTAAGCGTGAATTTTTCTTATTAATTTCTTCTATTGGATTTTTAAATCTGTAAGACTGACCCAAGTATATAGGAGTGCAATCTAAAACACCCTCATTCTTATCATTTTGCTCTTTAGATTCAATTGTATTCGCTTTATATAATTCGTCTAAAAATTTTTTCTGTTCGCTATAATATTTGCCATTTATTTTTACACCATATACATTTTCTATATAGCCTATACCAAGACCTACTTCAAATTTATTGGTTATTTCTTCTTCTTTTCCAAAAAAGTCTTTTTTAGCTTTTATTTTTTTTGAACCATATTTTGAAACAATATTTCCTTTAACATTAATATCTTTTCCTCTTCCAAACATAGAAATATCAATTCCATTTTGACCAATACCTTCTAAAATATTGTTTTCTATACTTAGACTTGCTTCTTTGTCAGCAGAAGCACCTATTCCATGATATCCATAATTAGAAATTTTATTATTCTTTATTTCTGTTACTGTGCCATTTTTTGTTCTTGTTATAATTGAAATAGCTGCATTTTGATAATTTTTTCCATTAATATCTGCTCCCAAGCCATTAACAGTATTATTATTAATTTTTAAATATCCTTTTTCCAAGCTGGTAACTATTCTTATTGCATTCTTAGCTGCTAGAGTGTTTGTACCAAAATAAAAACTATTATTTGTGATTTCAAGATCGGATATGGTGTCTTTAACAGTTCCTGATTGAGATATAGCTGAAGCATATATCATATTTTTTGCAGGAAGTTTTTCTAAATAAAAATTTAAACCATCTATTTTTCTTGTAGAACCTTGTAAATCTAAAGCACCTTCTATTTTATTTCCTTTAAGTCCTAAAACATATTTACTTGTCTTAAATGGCATATCAAGTTTAACATTTCCAACAAAAAGACTAATATCTCCACTAGTTGATCTATCATTACAAGATACAAATTCTCCATTTTTATCTGTGTAAATTCCATCTATTGTTTCTGGAATTTGTGATATTTTTTCACATTTCACCTTAAGATTTTCAGCATATAAAAGCACTTTTTTATTATCTCTAAAGACTTTTCCTGTGCAATAATTGTCTGAGGATAGGTATTTTTCTTTTAAAATTTCTTTTGCTTTTTCTTCACTGTCTACCTTACTTAAATCCAATAGATAAAAATTTTCATTGATTTCTCCTATTGCTAAAGGATTTGATTCTGTACTTGGTGTACTCGGTGTACTTGGTGTACTTGGTGTACTTGGTGTATTTGGTCTATCGTTTTTAGAGCCATATCCAAAAGTCTTATCTGAATTTGATTGTATTTTAAACTGCGCTTTTGTTTTTTCTTTACTCTTTTCTTCTTTTTTTTCTTTCTTATCTTCTTGTATTTTTTCTTTAATTTTACTAATTACATTATCGGCACTGTTGATTATGCTACAAACTTCTGCTCTTGTAATTGAATTGTTTACTTTAAAAGTTCCATCAGGGTAGCCTTTCATATATCCTTTTGATATTACAAATTTTATTGCATCTTTTGCCCATGATGGCACGTCTTCTTTTAAGTCTACTTTATTTTCTTCTTCTTTATTGTTCAGCTCTTCACTATTTTCATTGGTAAAGATTTTATAAAGTAACATTGCCGTTTCAGCCCTGGTAATATTTGCATTTGGTCTAAAAGATCCATCTGGGTATCCAGATATGTAATTTTCCCCCACTGCAATTGAAATTCCTTCATAATACCATGAACCTACTTCAACATCATTAAATTTTACATTTGCTTTTTTATGAAAACCAAATGACTCATTTAGTATGCTAACAAATTCTGATCTTTTTATTTTATTATCTGGCAGAAATCTATTATCTCCATAGCCTTTTAATATTCCTTTTTTAACTAAGTTAGAAATTCCCTTTTCTGCCCAATGTTTTTTAGAAACATCAGTAAATTCACTTGAATTTTTTGTATTATCTGCAAAAGTTGATACTGGAAATGCAGATAATAAAACAATTACTGATAATAAAATTGATAAAATTTTAGAAAAATTCTTATTTCTTGTCATAAATCCTCCTTAATGTTTTTTCTCTTTACTAAAGTTTAATTAGAAGTTTATTAAAAATAATCTTTAAAATTTAATTATAATTATTAGTATCTAAAAACTTATTTTTTATCTCTTCTTATTTACTGTAGTAAAAGATAAATAAATCTAAAATTTATTTTCTCAAAACATTCATTAAATTTTTTAATAAATTTTGAGATAAATTATCGATTTATTTTACTATTTACCCCCCCCTTTTTCAATTGCTTTTATTAAATTAATAAAAAAATCAAATATATTTACCACACAGATTATAAATAAGATATTATGCAGCAAAAACATATAAAAATAGCTAAATCTTATTTAATTATATGAAATAAAGAATTTTAGGAAACTAGGCCTGTAAATTTTCACTCCTGCATAAAAGAATAGAAATTTTAAATAGGAAAATATTAATTTTTCTATAAAATAACAAAGACTCTATAATCTTCATTTGAGGTTTTATTCTCAAAATATTATAGAGTCTTTGTTTTAATGTGAAATTTTAAAATAATTTTATTTAATTATTTACTGTAATCGTAAAATCCTTTGCCTGTTTTTCTTCCAAGTAGACCTGCTCTTACCATTTTCTTTAAAAGTGTATGTGGTCTATATTTAGAGTCACCAAATTCAGTGTATAATACTTCCATTATTGCAAGTACTACATCAAGTCCGATTAAATCTCCAAGGGCAAGAGGTCCCATAGGATGGTTTGCACCAAGTTTCATTGCAGTGTCAATATCTTCTGCTGATGCGATTGATTCTGCATAAATTCCTATTGCTTCATTAATCATAGGAATTAAAATTCTGTTTACTACAAAGCCAGGAGCTTCTGCTACTTCAACAGGTGTTTTTCCTATTTCTTTTGAAAGTTCTATTATTGTATCTTTAACTTTAGGATCTGTTAATTGACCTGAAATAACTTCTATAAGTTTCATTGCTGGTACTGGATTGAAAAAGTGCATTCCAATTACCTTATCTGGTCTTTTTGTTGCAGCTCCAATGTCTGTTATTGAAAGTGAAGATGTATTTGATGCAAGAATTGTTTTCTTGTCGCAAGTTTCGCAAAGTTCTTTAAAAATTGCTTTTTTTATTGTTGGATTTTCAGTTGCAGCTTCAATTACAAGATCACAATCTTTTATATCGTTTATGTCTGATGAAGTTTTGATTCTGCTAAGAGCTTTATCTTTTTCTTCTTCAGTCATTTTTTCTTTAGCTACATTTTTTTCGTAACCTTTTTTAATTTTTGCCAATGCACTTTCAAGTGCTTTAGGATCTATATCCCTAACTATTACATTGTGATGGCTTGCAAGTACTTGAGCGATTCCTGCTCCCATAGTACCTGAACCTATTACAGCTATTTTCAATTTAAACCTCCTAAGTTTATTATCTATTTTTAAATTCTGGATTTCTTTTTTCAAGAAAAGCCTTCATTCCTTCTTTTTGGTCTTCTGTTGCAAAACAAAGTCCGAAAGAAGTTCTTTCAATTTCCATACCAGTTTCTATATCAGCTTGAATTCCGTTGTTGATTGCACTCTTTGCATATTTAACGGCAAGTTTTGCCTTTGAAGCAATGGTTTTTGCAAGTTTAATTGCTTGATCTAAAAGTTCTTCCGGCTCATAAATATGATTTACAAGACCTATTCTAAGAGCTTCTTCTGCGTTTATAATGTTTGCAGTATAAATCAATTCCTTTGCCATTCCTGGTCCAACTGCTCTTATAAGTCTTTGAGTCCCACCAAATCCCGGTGTTATTCCAAGACCTACTTCAGGTTGACCGAATTTAGCTTTTGTTGATGCAAGTCTTATATCGCAAGAAAGAGAAAGTTCACATCCACCTCCAAGAGCAAAACCGTTTACAGCTGCTATTACAGGTTTAGAATTTCTTTCAACTTGCATAAATACATCCATTCCAAGCTTTCCAAAAGCATAGCCTTCTGCTGCTGAAAGTGGACTCATTTCAGAAATATCAGCTCCGGCAACAAATGCCTTTCCAGCTCCTGTTAAAACAATAACTTTTGTTTCTTGGCACTTATCTAATTTCAAAAAGCAATCTGAAAGTTCTTTTAAAACTTCAGAATTAAGGGCATTCAAACTTTTCTCTTTGTTGATGGTAACAAGTTTTACTCCATCACCCTTATCTTCAACTAAAAGATATTTGTAATCCATATTTACTCCTTATCTTTCAACTATAAGAGCAGTACCCATACCGCCACCTATACAAAGAGTAGCAAGTCCTCTTTTTGCATTTCTTCTTTTCATTTCATAAAGAAGTGTAGTTAAAATTCTTGCACCACTGGCTCCAATTGGGTGTCCAATTGCAATAGCTCCACCATTTACATTTGTCTTGTCAGTATCAAGACCAAGTTCATTTATAACAGCTCCAGCTTGAGCAGCAAAAGCTTCATTTGCTTCAACTAAATCTATATCTTCAATTTTTAATCCAGCTCTTTCAAGTGCTTTTCTTGAAGCAGGTATAGGACCTGTTCCCATTATCTTAGGATCAACACCTGCAGTTGCATAAGAAACAACAGTTGCAAGAGGTTCTACTCCAAGTTCCTTAGCCTTTTCTTCACTCATAACAACAAGCATAGCAGCTCCATCATTAATACCTGATGCATTTGCAGCTGTTACTGTACCTCCATCTCTTTTAAAAGCTGGTTTAAGTCCGGAGATTGATTCCATAGTTACGCCTTCTTTAATGTACTCATCTTCTTCAACCATAGTAACTTTTCCCTTGCGACCCTTTACTTCTACAGGAACTATTTCATCTTTAAACTTTCCTGCTCTTCTTGCTTCTTCAGCTCTATTTTGACTCATTACTGCAATTTCATCTTGTCTTTCACGAGTTATGTTAAATTGTTCAGCAACATTTTCAGCTGTCATTCCCATGTGATAATCATTAAAAGCTTCCCAAAGTCCGTCTTTAATCATCTCATCAACAACTTTTCCATCGCCCATTCTTGCTCCCCATCTTTCCTTTGGAAGAATGAAAGGTGCATTTGACATGGATTCAGTTCCACCACAAAGTATAATATCAGCATCGCCATTGGAAATAATTTGAGCTGCTAAGGAAACTGATCTTAAACCTGAACCGCAAACAATATTAATTGTAATTGCAGGGCTAGTATAAGGGATACCTGAACCAAGAACTACTTGTCTTGCAACATTTTGTCCTTGTCCTGCTTGAAGTACATTTCCTATATATGATTCATCAATCATATCAGGTGTAACCTTAGCTCTTTTCATTGCTTCCTTTGCAGCTGTAACTCCAAGTTCAACAGCTGAAACTCCTTTAAAAGCTCCTCCGAATGATCCAACAGGTGTTCTTGCAGCACTTGCTATAACTACTTTTCTCATTAAAACCTCCTAATTATTCTCTTGGTGGCAACACAGTAGCCACTCAGTCAAATACAACTTCGCCTTTTTGATTTGTACAAGTTGTTTATAACCTTTTTTTACTTTGATTATTTCAATAAATTCATAAGTTGTAGTAATTGCATTTTCAAAATAAAATACACATTACAATAGACTTTTACCCTATTAAAACAATGCTAAACAAAATTTTAGCACTATTTTTTTAAAATTTTCAATAAAACTAATTAAAATAATCTTTGTTTATATTATAACAATCATTTTTATAATATTCAATGAATTTTTGTTAAATATTTATCATTGTTTTTTGTCCTCTTTAAGCAAAAATTTGACCATTATTTAAAAAAGTTGAATTTTTCCCTCTCGCAAAAGTAAATCTTTGCATATGAATCTAGGGACCAACTTTGAAGCCCTAACCCGATTTTTGTAAAAAAATCATGGTAGGTCTCATGCAACTATTTGCCCAAATCTTTGATTTGGCTGCAAATATCTGCTATTGGTCCGCCGCCGCCAGGCGAATAATTGGAAATAAAATAAAAAAATGATAAATTGTAAATTAAGATTCAACCTCCATGAAGGCAATAGGAATGAAAAGCGTAAGCTTTTCCACCTTTAAAAAG
>CAMQDG010000033.1 GCA_946999425.1 uncultured Peptoniphilus sp. | reverse complement strand
CAATAAGAAAAAAGAGGGCTTAATATAAAAACTTTGCTCTTAGGACTAAATAAATATAAAAAATTATAAAAAATCAGTCTTAGGAGAATAAATGTCTTATATTACAGCATCCTTAAAATTAGGTATAAGAAAAGCATCTATAAAATCTAGATGCTAATTAATTATTCCCATGTCTTATTTTTTTTAATTTTCCCTATTTGATCAACTTCTGGTAACTTGTCACTTTTTAATCTCTCTGTTAAATCAAATATTTTTGCACCAATTGACCCTACTTTAGACTAAAAAAATAAGACCGTACTTACGGTCTTATTTACTTTATTTAGTTTGCTTTTATTATTTCCAACATTACATCATCTACGTTTTTAAATGCTGTCCTTGAGAGTTTCCCTATGTTGGAGATTGTTTCTTCTATAGTTTTTCCTACTACTCCTGTTGATTTATCTGAAATCATGCCGTTTACTGCAAGATATGCTGAAACTATAGCTTCTTCTGCTGAAGTTGACAGTTTCATTGAGCAAGATTCCTTTGCTCCGTCACATACCATTCCTGTTAGGTTTGCGTAAACATTTGTTGCTGCTCCTGCTATCATTTCATCTGTGCCACCTAAGAGCCAAGCTATTGAGCAAGTTGCTCCTACTGCTGCTCCTATTGCACATCCGCACATACCTGATAATTTTCCTGAGTATTCTTTTACATATCTATTTAAGATATGACCGAAAAATAGTGCTTTTGCCAATTTATCTTTTGAAACATCTTCATAACTTGCGACTATTTCAATAGGCAAAATTACTCCTATACCTTGGTTGCCTGATCCGCCTGATGTCATAATTTCATAATTTTGTCCACTCATTCTCATGTCTGCAGCTGCGGCAGTCATTATTCTTGCTTCTGTTATAAAATTTTGAGGTAAGATATTTTCATCTCTTAAACGTTTTAAAGTTGAACCTAAACTATTTTCTTTATCTAATCCGGCAATTGCTGCTTTTTTATTTATTTCTATTCCTTCAAGGGTAAAGTCAAAGGTCCCTTCAGGTGCGTTTTCTACAATTTCTCTCAATTTTTGGAAAGACAGATCTTTTAGGTTAAAGGAGTTTTCTTTTTCTTCTTTTTCATTGCTTTGTTCATATAAAACTTCCCCATTTTTTATAACTTTTTGAAGTTTTGTGTGTCCGCCGCAAATTATAACTGTTCCCTTATCTTTGTCTGTTTCAATAATTGTTTCAACATAGACATCATTAGGAGTATTATCTTCTCTTAAAGTAATTTTACCCTCTTCAATAAATTTTTCTGCCTTGTCTATTATTTCTTTGTTTATCTTACTGAAAACCATAAAACCGTCTTCAACTTTATCAGCAAAAATACCTAAACTTGCTGCAAGCATAAGACCTTTTTCCTGTACAACAGGAATGTAAACAGATTTTCCGTTTTTATAAATATTTTTTGATACTATAACTTCTACATTTTTTATTTTTTCTTTATCTTCTATAAGAGATCCACAAACATTTGCACAATATCCTACTGCAACAGGTTCAGTACAGCCTAAGGCTCTTTGCGAATCTCCTTTTACTATCTCAATTAATTCTTCTAATACGCCCATAAATCTCCTTATGTTAAAATGATTGGATATCTGCTTTTAGTAACTCAATGGCTTTTTCTTTGTTTTTATTTTTTATTTCATTTAACACTCCTATATGGTTATTTCTTAACTTTTTGTCTAAAATATTAGACCAGTCATCCCAATAAAGTAAAGAAAAGGTAATAAGTTGCTTGTTTAAAATATTTTTTAACATTTCATAAAAAAACTTATCTTTATAAGAGCGTGCTAATTCAGCATGAAAAGCACTTGTTTTTCTCCAATATTCCATTGGCGTTGCAAATGCTCTTTTATCCATTTTTACTATATTAGCTTCTATTGTAGCCAAATCATATTCACTTATTTTGTCAAAGTACAGTTCCAAATATTTAGGTTCAATATTTAAGCGAAATTTTAAAATACTATCCAGATAATTTTTGTCAAACAGATTGATTTTGTATCCAAATCTCGGGATGCTATATATGATGTTATCAACACTTAATTTAATTAAAGCTTCACGTATTGGAGATTTTGATATTTTAAATTTATCAACAAGAAATCTTTCAGTAATTACTGTTTCTTGATTTATTCTTCCTGCAACTATTTCATCTACTATTATTTTATAAATTTTATCGCTTAAATTTTCTTTCATATTTACCTACTTACTATTTGTATTCCCCTGCAATTTTTTCTATTAATTTTAGCCTATTTATATCTATGTCTTGAGAAATTGTACAGTCTGCTCCAAGAGCAACTCCTCTCGTTCCAACTTCATCAAGTATTTTAAATATTTCCTTTTTTAGTTCTTCTTCTGAAGCAGAGTATAATACAGTCCCGTTATTGTTGTCAAATCCTCCTAAGACTGCCTTTCCTTCAAAAATTTCTTTTCCTTCTTTTAAGCCTATGTTTTCAGTGTGAGTTGCCCAGTTAAATACTTTTGCTGGATAGTCTTTATACCATGCTAAATTGTTTGTATAGTGTCCATATCCACAAATATGAAGCATAACATTGTCGTTTATTTTATTAATTTCATTTAAAACTTCAAGATCTAAGGGTTCAACTATTTTTTTATGCTTTTCTTCATCAAAAGATTTATCTTGAACTGATTGAACGCTGTAATAAATTCCGTCTACACTTGTTTCTTCAAATAATTTTTTTACTAAGATTTTTATATCTATTGCTATTTCTTTTGCTGCTTTTATCATATCTTCTTCAGATTCTTTAAATAATCTTACAAATTTTTCAAAATCTTCATCATATTCTTCAAATCTAAGTCTAATGTATTGTAGGGGAGAAAATAAATTATAATATTTATAAGTGTCTTCTCCTGCAAAGTCACAAATTTCTTTTACAAAGTCAACTTGTTTTTGTATCCAAGGATGATCTGGTCCTACTGATTTTATTCTTTTTAAGTCTTCTATTGTTTCAATTTTTCTTTCACAAACGCTTGGATGTCCAAAAAATCCGTCTGACATTATCTTAATTAAATCTGGATCTAATTCTTTTATATATTTTTTTTGTCCTTCTACTACTTTTTTATAAATTTCAGGATCATTACCATTGTAATGGTCATGAAATGATACAAAGTGATGCCAAAATGCTGTAGGTACTCTGTCAACATCTTTACAATTTAAAAAATTTTCTACTCTTTCTTTTTTATTCATTTTTTTCACCATCCATAAATTTATATGTTGCATCTGAAATAATTCTTACTTGATTGTCGTCTATATCATTTGGTATGGAGCAATCAGCACCAATTATAAATGATGTGTCCTTATATTTTTCAATAAGAGATTTTGTATAAGCTTCAAGTTCTTCTTTTGAACCCTTGTCTATTAAGGTTCCTGGATTATTGTCAAATCCACCTAAAATACATTTTTCAGGGAAAAGTTTTTTTCCTTCTCCTATTGATATTTTTTCTGTAAAAGTCGCCCAATTATAAATTCTTGCTTCATAATTTTTATAAAAACTTAAATCATTTGTGTATCTTGCGTAACCACACATATGCAAAATATTTAAGTCTGAATATTTGTTTGCTACTTCCAAAACTGGAAGTTCTGATACCTTTACTATTTCTTCATATTTATTTTTGTCATACATTTTACTTTGTATGTTTTGAACGCAATAATATATTCCGTCAAGACTTGTTTCTGTTAGTAATTTTTTTACTAAAATCTGTATGTCTTTTGAAATTTCTAAACCAGCATTTTTAAATTCTTCAGGAAAGTTTTCAGCTAAGTAAACAAATCTGTCATATTCCTGATCTAAAAAATCCAATCTTATTCTTATTGTTTGTAAAGGTGAAAATACATTATAAAATGTTAAAACTTCATCGCTAAATTCTGCAGCAAGTTTTTTTATATATTTTACTTGTTCTTGTATCCAGGGATGATTTTCTCCTATGGATTTTATTTTTTTTAGGTCTTCTGCTGTTTTTAAATCATTGTCCATTATTGGTGGATATCCGAAAAATCCTTCATTCATAATTTTCATTATATCTGGATTTGTTTTTTTATAGTAATCTACATGACCCTTATAGGCTTTTTCTAACAAAGATGGGTCTTCTAAGCCCATGAATTGATCTTTTCCTAAAATAAAATGATGCCAAAATCCTAAAGGTACTCTTTCTGTTTTTTTACCATTTATAACATCTAAAACAAGTTGCCTTTTATTCTCCATCTTATCACTTTCCTATTTTATTATTTAAAATGTAGTCGCAAAGCAATTCTATTTGATAAGCCATTGTTACTGCGCCTGGATCTAAGTGTCCTATTCCCTTGTCTTTTTGATAGCTTGCCCTGCCTCTAATAGCTGGCATATCTTTTGTGCTTTCAGCTCCATTTATAGCTGCATTTTTTACATTTTCAAAAATTTTTACAAGGTCTTCTTCCTTGGAATTTAAATGTTTTTCCAATTCTTCAACGGCAGGATTTAAAGCATCAATCATTGTTTTTGATCCTACTTCAGTTTTGCCTCTTTTTTTCATATCTTCAACCATTGTTTTTAAGGCTAAATATATGTCCTCTAAGTCAAATTCTTCTTTACCTTTAAGAGCTTTTGCAGCAGCTAAATATGCACCGCCATATAAAACTCCTGATGAGCCTCCAATTTTTGACATCATAGTCATTCCTATATTTTTAAATAATTGGTCCATAGGTAAGTCTTTATATTTTTCTGCATTTTTTAATAAATCACCAAAGCCTATGTTCATATTGTTCCAGTGATCTCCGTCGCCTGTGGCTAAGTCAAGATTTGTTACATATTCACGATTGTTTTGCAATTTTTCATAAACATTTTCTATATATTTTAAATAATCTATAGTATTTATCTTCATGATTTCTCCTTAATTAGTTAATGGTTAATGCACTAGTTTCGCATTTTTCGTCTATCATTTCTTTTAATTCATCGTCAAGCTCCATTAAAGTAATTGAACATCCTGACATGTCTAATGCAGTCATATAATTTCCAACTAAACTTTTATAGACTTTAATATTTTTTGTTTCTAAGATTTCTCTAACATCCTTGTTTAAGATGTAAAGTTCCATTAAGGGTGTTGCTCCCAATCCGTTTACTAATAAAGCAACTTCTTTTCCTGAAAAGTCTTTATCATCAAATATGTGTTTTAAAAGAATTTCCGCTATTTCTTTAGATGTTTTTATACTTGTTTTTTCTACACCGGGTTCTCCATGGATTCCCATACCGATTTCAATTTCACTTTCCCCTAATTCAAAGTTTGCTTTTCCATTTGCAGGAATTGTACATGCAGACATGGACATTCCCATTGTTCTTATGTTATCACAAGCTTTTTGTGCAATTCTTTTTACTTCTGGTAAACTATAACCTTTTAAAGCTGCAGCTCCTGCTACTTTATGAACGAATATTGTTCCAGCTATTCCTCTTCTTCCTGCTGTATATGTTGAATCTTCAACGGCTACGTCATCTCTTACTACTACACTTTCAACATCTATGTCCTCGAATTCTGCAAGTTCTTTTGCTAAATCGAAATTCATAATGTCTCCAGAATAATTCTTTATTACTAAAAGAACTCCTTTTCCGCTATCTGCTCTTCTTATTCCTTCTATAATTCTATCAGGGCTTGGAGATGAAAATACATTTCCTGCAACTGCTGCATCAAGCATTCCTTTTCCAACGTATCCTGCGTGAGCTGGTTCGTGTCCTGAACCTCCTCCTGATACGATTCCTACATTTCCTGATTTTTCTTTTTTTGCTATTACTTCTAATTCTTCAACGTATACTAATTTGTCATTTGCATACTCTAAACCTTTCAATGTTTCTGCTACAACATTATTAGGGTCATTTATAATTTTTTTCATTTTTTCCTCCTATAATCCCAAATATACTTTTCTTATATCTTTGTTATTTATTATGTCTTTTGCATTGCCTTGCATTGAAATTTTTCCATTTTCTAATACATAGGCTCTATCTGAAATATTTAAAGCCATATAGGCATTTTGTTCTATTAACATTATGGTGATTCCAGTTTTTGCTATTTTTAATATTAAGTCAAAAATTAAATCAACTATGTTAGGAGCAAGTCCTAGGGATGGCTCATCAAGAAGGAGCAATTTAGGTTTACACATCAATGCTCTTCCTATGGCTAACATTTGTTGTTCTCCACCTGATAAGTTTCCTGCAAAAGATTTTTCTCTTTCTTTTAATCTTGGAAATAGTTCAAAAACTTCTTCAAATGATTCTTTTATTTGTTTTTTGTCTTTAATAGTAAAGGCACCTAACATTAAATTTTCATTTACTGTTAAATCTGGAAAAACTTCTCTTCCTTCAGGAGATAAAGAAATTCCAAGTCTTAATATTTTATAGGCTTCAAGTCTTTCTATATTCTTTCCTTCAAATAGGATTTCTCCTTTCTTAGGTTTTAATAAGCCTGATATTGTGTTTACAAGAGTGGTTTTCCCTGCACCGTTGCTTCCTATTAAACTAACTATTTCTCCACTTTCAACATTCAGACTTACATCTTTCAATGCGTGTATTGAACCGTAGTAAGTGTTAAGTTCTTTAATTTGTAACATCTGCTTCTCTCCCCAAGTATGCTTTTATAACCTCTTTGTTATTTACTATTTCTTCCGGAATTCCTTGAGCTATTAATTTTCCATTATCTAAAACATAAATTCTGTCAGATACATTCATAACTACACTCATGTCATGTTCAATTAAAAGTACTGTTATTCCTAAATTTTTTAAACTTTTTATAAAACTTAAGAGTTCTTCAGATTCTTGAGGGTTCATTCCTGCTGCTGGTTCATCAAGTAATATAAGCTCTGCTCCTGTTGCTATGGATCTTGCTATTTCTACTTTTCTTTGATCACCATAGGGAAGAGAATCTGCATAAGAATCTTTTTTGTCCAGCATGTTTAATGAATCCAATATTTTTATAGCTTTTAAAGCACTTTCATCTTCTCCGGTTCTAAATTTTTTATTACTTAATATGGAATCCAGCAAAGTATATTTTGTATTAATATGATTTCCTATCATTACATTTTCAATTACTCTCATGTCTTTAAATAATCTTATGTTTTGAAAAGTTCTGGCTATTCCTCTTTTTACAATTTCTTGAGGAATTTTATTTTGGATTTCTTCTCCCTTAAAAAATATCTTTCCTGAACTTAGTTTATAAACTCCTGTCAGTAAGTTAAATGCTGTGGTTTTTCCCGCTCCGTTGGGACCTATAATGCTTACTATCTCACCTTTTTTTATATTAAAAGTAAAGTCATCAACAGCTTTTATTCCACCGAAGTTAATTGAAATATTTTCAGCGCTTAGTAATATATTCTCACTCATAATCTGCACCATTTCCTTCTATGTTTTTAAGATCGGTTAATACCTTTTTAGATAGTTTATAATCATTTACATCTCTCCAACCAAGTAAGCCTTGAGGTCTAAATCTCATCATAATTACAAGTATTATTCCGTATAAAACAAATCTGTAGTCCATCAAGCTTCTTGATAATTCTGGGAAAACTACTAAAATTACTGATCCTATAATCATGCCTCTTATAGTGCCCATTCCTCCAAGTATTACTATACTTAAAATCATTGTTGACATATCAAAAGTAAATGTATTTTGGTCTATGTAGCCCAGTTGAGTTGCATAAATTGATCCTGCTATGGCACATATTACAGCTGATAATAAAAATGCCAATACTTTATAATAAGTTGTATTTAAACCCATCATTATACTTGCTGTTTCATCTTGTTTTATTGCCCTAAAGGCTCTTCCCGTTTTACTATTTTGGAGCCTATATATAAATAAGATGACAAGGACCATTGTTATTACTGTTAAAATATACAATCCCCCATTTGACATTGATAATTTAAAACCAAAAATAGATGGTAAAGGAATATTTCTAATACCTAATGGGCCATTTGTAACTTTTTCCCAAACGATTATTATAGTTCTTATTATTTCTCCAAAACCAAGAGTTATTATTGAAAGATAAGTGCCTTTAAGTCTAAGAGTGGGAAGACCCATAACAAATCCAGCTATTGATGAAATGATTATTGCTACTATTGTTGCAAGAAAAAAGTTTACATTAAATTTAATCATTAGTATTGATGTGGTATAAGCTCCTATGGCAACAAAGCCTGCCTGTCCCAAGGATACAAGACCAGTCATTCCTACGAGGATATTAAGTCCTAAAGCCATAATAATATAATTTATTATTTTTATAATTATATTTATGATGTAGTTGTTTAAATGCAAAAATGGAATTGCTATTAAAACTATAACCGCGATAATGAAAAGATATATTTTAAATTTATCTATTGCTGAAAAAAGTTTTGCAAAATTATTTTTTGAATTTTTCATATTACACCTTCTCAACGCCTTTTTTACCGAAAAGACCATTAGGTCTTATTATTAATACTATTATTAATATAATAAATGCCATGGAATCTCTATATTCTGAGCCTAAATATGTTGCTGCAAAAGATTCACTCAATCCTACTAAAAGTCCACCTACTAATGAACCCTGCAAGCTTCCTATACCGCCTAAAACTGCTGCTGCAAAGGCTTTTAAGCCTGCCATATATCCCATGTTTGGATATGCCATTGAATAGTAACTGCTTACTAATGAACCTGCTATAGCTGCTGATACTCCGCCTAAAAAGAAGGTAAATGAAATTATAAAGTTTACATTTATTCCCATTAGTTGTGCTGCTTTTATATTTTGTTGAGATGCTCTCATTGCAAGTCCTATATTTGTTTTATTTACTAAAGCTACAAGTAAAAGCATAAGAATTAGAGATACTGCAAACATCCCTAATTGGGTGTATTGAATGTCTATTCCTAAAAATTGTATTGTTTTACTTGGGAACAAGGCCGGAAATTGTCTTTTTTGACTTCCGAAGGATGCTATAAGTAAATTACTTATTATGTTTGAAATACCTATTGTTGTTATAAGGGAGGCTATAGGTTCTGATTTTGCCTTTCTTAATGGTTCAAGGGATGTTTTGTCAATTAATATACCTAAAGCGCCGGTAAAAACTATTCCTAAAAGTATGGCCGGTATAATGCCAATATTTTTAGAAATCAAATATAATATTATATTTGCTCCAAAAGCATATACCGACCCATGAGAAAAGTTTACCAAACGCAAAATACCAAAAACTAATGAATAACCTACTGCTATTAAGGCATATGACATTCCAATGGTTATTCCATTAAATATTTGTTGTGCGTTCATTTTTCCTCCTAAATGTTATTTCTTTAATAAGTCAAATTTTCCATCTTTAACTACGACTTTTGTAAAGGCTTTATGAACATCTCCATTCTCATCAAATTTAGTATGTCCTGTTACTCCTTCATATTCCATAGATAAAATTTCATTAACTATTTTTTCAGTGTCGTCCACTCCTACTTTTTGTGCTGCTGTTAGGAATACTCCAACTGAGTCATAAGCTTGTGCTGTAAGGGCACTTGGTTCAGAACCATATTTTTCTTTGTATTTTTCAACAAATGTTTTTACTTTTGGATCTTCAGATTGTGCGAAGAATATTACAGGGAAAGCAACTCCTTCAATAGCGTCTCCGCCAAGTTCCAATAATTGTTGAGAATAAGCATTTGAGAATCCTACAATAGCTATGTCAGGATTTATTTCCTTATATTGTTTAGCAACAGGTGCTACAAGGTTGTACATTCCTACGCATATTACAACATCTGCTCCTGCATCATTTAATTTTGCAATTGCAGGTCTGTAATCGTCAGAACCTTCTATAACTTCTTCGTGAGCTACAACTTTTGCATCTTTAAAATCTTTTTCAACTATTTCTTTAACTATTCCTGCTGTACTTACTCCCCAGTCAGTCTTTATAGAAATAATTCCTATGTTCTTTTTGCCAAGATCATTAACAGCTATGTCAAGACTTGCTTGAGCTTCGGTATTAATTACAGTGTTATTTCTTATAATAAAATTTCCCATTCCTGAATAATCTGGGTGAGAAGATGACGGTGAAATTTCAACAATTTTATTTTCTTGATAAATTGGAGCTGCAGCTAAACATACTCCCGATGCAAAGTGTCCGATTACGCAAGGAATATCTTTTTCACTTGCAATTTTATTTGCTACTGAGACTCCTTCTTCTGGTGAGTTCTTGTCGTCAAATTTTATAATTGATATTTTTTTAGAATCAATTCCTCCATTTTCATTCCATTCTTCAGCCATAATTTCAGCTGCGTTTGAAAATCCTATACCATATTCTGAATTGTCTCCTGTTAGCGGGCCCGCTACCGCTATTTTGATAACATTTTCATCTTTTGGTTCGCTTGCAGAACTGTTTTCCTTATTTCCACAAGCAGTAAGTAATAATGTGCCAGCTAATAATCCAGCCATAATATGTTTCCTAAATTTCCTCATTTTTTTCTCCTTTCATTTTTTCACTCAGAAATTTACTATTAAAATACCACTAATAATACCAGTAATATTTTAATAGCATTATAGCATAGGCGAGAAATCATTTTCAAGCTCTAAAATTAATTTATTTAAGGAAAAATTTTATAAAAAAATAAACTCTGAAAAATCCTTTTAAATATAGGTTTAAAGAATTTTTTCAGAGTCTATTTTTTATCTTATTTTAAATTTTATTTTTTATTATTTTTTAGCTATGAAATAAAAGTCTGAGCCCTTTTTTAAGCTAGATTTTACTCCGTAGGTATATGAATGTATGTCTAATATGCTTTTGACGATAAATAGGCCAAGTCCTGTGCCTACACGAGGCCTTGTACGGTTATCACCCGCCCTATAAAATCTTTCCCATATGTTTGCAATTTCTTCTTGACTTATACCAATCCCAAAATCTATACAGTCAAACCTTACAGTATCTTTTGAGATTTCTTCTGCTTTTATTTCTATTTTCTTGCTTTCTCCTGAATATTTAATGGCGTTGGAAATTAAATTATACACAACTTGCCTTATTCTTTGAGGATCTCCCTTTATTTTTAAATCGCCCTTGTATGTGGTTTTTATTTTAAAATCTTTTTCTAAGCTTTTAAATCTTTTAACTTCTCCTTCTATGATTTCCTTTAAATCAAATTCAAAGGGTTTAAAATCTTCAAGTTTACTTTCAAGTTTGGATATATCTAAAAGATTGTTCACAAGAGCTGTCAAGTGATCTGCTTCATCTATTATTACATTGATGTGTTTCTCACGCATTTCTTTATTGTCTCCGCTTATGTCTTTTATCATTTCTCCATAACTTTTAATTAAGGTTAAGGGTGTTTTTAAATCGTGACTTACGTTTGCTATTAAATCTTTTCTAAGTTCCAAAGTTTTGTTTACTTCTTCTGTTGCTAAATTTAAGGCCCTTGAAAGATCATTGATTTCGTCATAAGATTTTCCGATAAATTTTACATCCAAATTTCCTCCTGCCATATCTCTTGCTGTCTCTGAAAGTCTTTCTATGGGTCTTGCCAATCTCTTTGAAATAAAATAGGACAATACCATGGATATTATCAGTGCAAGAAGAGAAACTATTAAAAGTTGTTTTCTTAAAATGTCTATGGTGAAATCAACTGGCTCCAATATGGACTGAATGGATATGTAGTATCTCACTCCGTCTACATTTCCCAAATAGCCTGCAAAGGTCAAAACACTGTTGTCCACTTTTTTAACTTTTTGTGCCCAAATATTATATTTTAAATTTTCTCTTTGAATTTTACTAAAGAGCTTATCAAACTCAACTTTTGAAATAGGTGGTCTAATAGATTCTTCAAAAGCATTGCTTATAGGATAAACATAGTTTCCATATTCATCTACAACTTTTATGGTCAGAGATTTTCTAAATGAATAATTTTCAACAAGCTCTTTAAAACCTTCGTTTTTAAATTTTTCTTGAACATTGGTGCCGATTTTTGCAACATCTTTTAATTTCATGGACTCGTAAAAATAGTTTAAAAAAACTATTTGCAAAAGCCAAAGCATTAAAAAGATTATTCCTGCAAAAACAATAAAATATTTCCAAAGTTTAGCTAATATGCTACCTTTAGTTATTTTCCTGTAAAGGCCCTTCTTCAAATTTATAACCTACTCCTCTAACTGTTACAATATACTTTCTGTAATCTTTTATGGAATTTCTAAGCATCTTTATGTGGGTGTCTACTGTTCTGTCGTCTCCATAAAATTCATAGCCCCAGACCTTGCTTAAAAGTTTATTTCTTGTTAGGGCTACATTTTTATTTTTTATCATAAAAACTAAAAGATCATATTCTTTTGGTGTTAAGTCAATTTTTTCTCCGTCAATAGAAACTGTCCTGCCATCTAAGTCAATGTGGAGTCCTTCCACATCTAAAATTCTCTTTACATTTCCCTTTCTATTTCTATTTACAACTACATTTATTCTTGCCATAAGTTCTTTTGGGGAAAATGGTTTTACTACATAGTCGTCCGCTCCTACTTCAAAGCCAAAAAGTTTGTCATATTCTTCACTTCTTGCTGAAAGCATAATAACAGGAATATCTTTAATCTTTTTTATTTCTTTATAGGCTGTAAAGCCGTCAAGTTTTGGCATCATTATGTCCATTACTATAATGTCAAAATCACTTTCTTTTACTTTTTCTATTGCATCAAGACCGTCCACTGCTTCTAAAACTTTGTGGCCGTTATATTCTCCATAAGTTTTTATAACTTCTCTTATTTTTTCTTCATCATCTACTACTAATATTTTAAACATTTTATCACCTAATAAATTTTATACTTTTATATTATCTTAAAGACAAAAAATATTAAAGTCTTAGCTTTAAAAATATGGTACCATTATATTGGTGATAATATGAAAATTAAAAAAGCGGTTATTCCTGCGGCAGGCCTCGGCACAAGATTTTTGCCTATTACAAAATCTATTCCCAAGGAAATGTTACCTATAATTGACAGACCCGTTATAGATTTTATAGTTCAAGAAATTGTTGATGCCGGCATTGAAGAATTGTTAATAGTAAGTGGAAGGAACAAAAGTCCTATTGAAGATTATTTTGACAATAATCCAGAAATTGAAGAAGATTTACTTAAAAAAAATAAAATAGATCTTTATAACTGTGCAAGTTTTAAATATCCTTTAGAAATTACTTTTAAAAGACAGGGCAAGCCTTTAGGTCTTGGCCATGCAGTTTTAATGGCAGAAAATTTTACTTGCGGACAAGATTTTGCCCTTCTTTTAGGAGATGAAATTATTGATCCTCCCCATGCTATTTCTCAGCTTATAGAAAAATATGAAAAAGTTAATTCTACTGTAATTGGCACGAGAAAAGTTCCAAGGGAAGATCTTACAAAATATGGAATAATTGATGGAGAAAACTTTGGTGATCTTATAAAAATCAATTCTTTAGTGGAAAAACCCCCTATTGAAAAAGCTCCTTCTAATTTCGCAATAATGGGCCGATATGTAATAAAAAATGAAATTTTTGAAATTTTAAAAAATACAAAAGCAGGCCATGGCGATGAAATTCAACTTACTGATGCTTTAAATACTCTTGCTCATAATTCTCAGGTTTATGCTTATGAATTTTCTGGTCAAAGATTTGATACAGGTAATAAGCTCGAATATGTTAAGGCTCAAGTTTATTATGCTTTGCAAAAAGAATATTCTAAGGAACTTCTATATTTTTTAAAAAATTTATAAAATAAAAAACACTTTTACTTGTTTTTAGTAAAAGTGCTTTTTATTTGGCGGGAAGAGGGAGATTCGAACTCCCGAGGCCCGAAAGCCCACTTGTTTTCGAGACAAGCACATTAGACCGCTCTGACATCTTCCCATGTTGCAGAAATCTGCAACAAATTTTATTATATATTTTTTAATTTTTCAAGAATCATTTTATTTGCTAATTGAGGGTTTGCTTTTCCTCTTGAAACTTTCATAACTTGTCCTACTAAAAATCCTAAAGCTCTGTCTTTTCCATTTTTGTAATCTTCTATGGATTGAGGATTTTCCGAAATAATTTTATCAACTATTTTTTCTATCTCTCCTGTATCGCTTATTTGTATAAGACCTTTTTCCTTTATAATATCCAGGGGTTTTTTACCTGTTTCAAACATTTCTCGTAAAACTTTTTTTCCTGCATTATTATTAATTTTGTTCTCTTTTATTTGTTCAAGTAAAACTTTTAGATCTTCTACTTCAAAGGGAGTTTTAAATTTTTCATTTCCCTGTAAATCTACTCTTCTTAAAACTTCTGTCATCATCCAATTGCTTGCCATATTATAGTCATCAAATTTTTCTACAAGTTTTTCGTAATAATCTGCAAGTTCTATTGTGGATGTTAAAACTTCAGCGTCATATTTTGGAAGTTTATATTCTTTTACAAATCGAAGACTTTTTTCTTTAGGAAGCTCCGGCATGGATTTTCTTATTCCTTCAATGTATTCATCACTTATTTCAACAGGCGGTAAATCTCCTTCCGGTGCAAATCTATAATCTGCAACTGTATATTTTATTCTCATAAGCACAGTTTTATTGTTTGCATCATCCCATCTTCTTGTGGTCCTTAATTCTTCTTCTCCCTTTTCAAGAAGACCAATGTGCCTTTGAACTTCAAAGTCAATTGCTTTTTCTACCCCTCTAAAAGAGTTTAAATTTTTAACTTCAGTAACTTTTGTTTTTTTGCCACTTTCAGTATCAAGAACATTTACATTAACATCACATCTTAGGGAACCCTCTTCCATTTTACAGTCACTTATTCCCAAGTATACAAGAGTGCTCTTTAAATTTTCAAGAAACATTCTTGCTTCAGCTCCGCTATTCATATCGGGCTTACTTACAATTTCTATAAGAGGAACACCGCATCTGTTGTAATCCATAAGGGTATCTTCTTCCATGTGAAGAGATTTACCTGTGTCTTCTTCCATTTGTATTTTATAAATTCCAACTTTTTTTGGCCCCTCTTGACCTTCTATTTCAATATAACCGTCATAGCAAATTGCCTGGTCATCTTGTGTTATTTGAAAGCCCTTTGTAAGATCGGGATAAAAGTAATTTTTTCTGTCAAATTTACTATGATTTTTTATTTTACAATTTAAGGCAAGACCTGCCATAACAGAATATTTTACAACATTTTCATTTAATACAGGAAGTCCTCCCGGAAGTCCTAAACAAACAGGACAAGTTAAAGTGTTTGGTTCTTTTCCGTAGGCATTTTCGCAAGAGCAAAAGGCTTTTGTCTTAGTTGAAAGCTCAACGTGTATTTCAAGACCTACTATTGTCTTATATTTCATTTAAAACTCCTTTCAAATATATGGGCACAATTAATAATTACATCGTCTTCAAATCTTTTTCCTGTAAGTTCAATTCCTACTGAAAGACCATTTTTAATTGGCATTGGAACCGAAAGAGATGGACAGCCCGCCATATTTGCAGGAATTGTAAACATATCAGCTTGATAAATTTCAACACTGGACATATTACTTTCAAGTTCAAAAGGAAGTATAGGTGAAGTTGGACTCAAAATAAAATCATGATCTTTTAGAGCCATATCCATATCTCTTTTTATAAGTCCCCTTACTTTTAAAGCCTTATAATAGTAGTCTTCTGCAAGATCTAAGCTAAGTATATGAGTTCCTATCATAATACGTTTTTTTACCTCTTTACCAAATCCTTCTCCTCTTGATTTTCTATACATTTCTTCAATGCTTCCATATTCTTTTGTCCTGTGTCCAAATCTAAGACCATCAAACCTTGCCATATTAGGAGCTATTTCTCCATTTACGAGAATGTGATAAGTTTCTATTACATATTTTAAATAGGGAAGGTCTATTATTTCAACTTCTCCTCCTAAATCTTGGAATTTTTTTATTGCCCTTTCAAATTCAGACATAACATTTTCTTTTAAATCCATTTCCATATAAATTTTTGGAATTGCAATTTTTTTGTTTTTTAAATAAGTTTCATCTAAATTTTTTAAATCAATTTTTTCAATGGCTTCATTTCCAAGGCTTGTTGCATCTAATTTGTCTCTTCCCACTAAAACTTTTAAAAGACTTGTTGCATCTTCAACGGAATGTCCCATTGTTCCAGGAGAATCAAAAGTATTTGCCATAGTGGAAATCCCATATCTTGAAATACTTCCGTAAGTTGG
>CAMQDG010000032.1 GCA_946999425.1 uncultured Peptoniphilus sp. | reverse complement strand
AAAGACAGTAATATAAATGAATTAAAACCAATAAATAAAAATGGTCAAGAATATATTTATCCGGTAGTTAATCCATCAAAGGATAATAAAAAACACGTTTTTGTACCAGGAGCTAAAGTAACTTTTAAATTAAATAATAATGATGCAAGTTTTTCTGATAATACTAATAAAGATAAAGAATTTAAGACAATAAGAGGTTATAAACTTGATGATGTTGTAGGGAATGTAAAACCCGAAAATCCAATAGATAAAAATGGCGTTAAATTTTTAGGTTAGTTTTACAAGACAGCTTCTGGGGAAGAAAAAGCATTTGATTGGAATGAAAAACTAACAACTGACACAGAAGTTTACGCAAAATGGGAAAGAAAAACAGCGATTTATCATAATGGAGCTGGAAAAGACTATATATCTTCAGTAGGTAAAGATGTAAAAAATATAGAAGTTTTATCTTTTGATGATATCTTAAAAGAAAAAGCTGACTTTAAAGTAGAAGGTAAAAAATTTATAGGCTGGACAACAGCTCTTAATGGAAGCGGAAAAGTTTATAAGGCAAAAGAAAAAATAGACTTTGCTGAAGGACAAAGTCAAATAGATTTATACGCAAAATATATTGATGATGAATATAAAGTTTCTTTTTCAGCAAATGGCGGAGCTTTTAGTGAAAATTCAATCTTTAAAACTAAAACAGATGTCTTTACTATAGAAAAAGATAAAAATGGTGGGGATGTTGCAGTATTAAATAAAAGAGCAAAATATAATGATAAGTTATTTGATTTACTAAATGGACTTGACCATAACAATTTAAAACCGGATAAAGATGCAAAAAAAGATTGTTATAAAGTAAAAAGTGCTGATAATTGGTTAACTTCAGCTAAAAGTGGTGAAATAAGATTTGATGATTATACTTCATCTTTTTTTGGACATTCATTTACAGTTAAAGGAAAAAATCCACAGATAACTAAAGATACCACTTACTACTTATCATGGAATGATGATAATTCTGGTCAATGTAAGCCTATTGAAAATGAAGAAAACAATAAAAAGATAGATGCTGAATTTACTGAAAATGCAAATAAGGGTAAAAAATCTATTGTCTTATATGACGATAAGGAATTTTCCTTAACAACAGATTTTGCAACAGATAAAATAAAATCTGATATAGGGAATATAAAAAATAGTTATACAGACAAAGCTGAAGATAAAATTAGTCTATCAAGCCTATCTTCAAATTTTGAAATTAAAGTTGTACTTCCTAATGGTATAGAAGCACCTAAAAATCCAAGTGTAACAGTAAATGGACTTGGTAATTTATTAAAAATAGATAGCGTTAAAAGTAATACGGGTTGGACAGGTGTAACAACAGTAACAGTTAATTTAGGACTAAAAGATAGCTTTACAAACTACAAAGCTTTAAATAATGCAGTAAAAACCTTAGGCACAAATCCAAGTGAAAGATCAGCTGGTGATGATAAAATATCTGTTGCCCTTAATGGACTTAAACTTAAAAATTATGATAGCATTGTCGATAAAACTAAATTTACAGCCAAATCCTCAATAAATGGCTCAATAAAAGCGGTTGTAAACGCAGACAATCAAATTAAAAATTTTGTAAATTCCTATAAAACATCACAAGATTTAAGCTTAGACTTAACTGTATCAAAACCAATAGAATTTACTTTAGATGGCGACCTTTTAGTTAAGGGCAAAGATGATAAAACACTAGACACAACAAATGATGTTCCCTATGCAGTTGATGAAGGTGATTCCTTAACATTTGCAGGAGAACTAAATGTATCAACTATAAAGGGACAAATAACAACGCTTAAAAATGGACAAACTGATACATCGGATATTATAACAAGTGATGTAAAAAGTGAATTTGTAGCAAGTATAGAAGTTCCTGAAGGTTTAGAAATCCCACAAAATCCTAAAGCGACTTTAACTGAAAATAGTTTATTTAAAGTTGAAAGCACAAAAGCCATTGGTAATAAAGTTCTTGTAAAGATGACTTTGAAGAAAGATTACACTAAATTTGATGCTTTGTTTAATGACGTTGCAGGAACAAATGCAGTTCCTGATAAACTTCAAGTTGAAGTGCCTGGAATTAAGGTTAAAGAAAACTTAACTTCTAATACACTTACTGTAAAGGGAAGTGTAAATGGAAGTTTCAGGGGTCAAGCAACTAAAGGTAGTACTACTCAAATATTTAATTTCACTTGGGGAGCAAAGCAAGATCCTAATGGAAAGGACTCAAAACAAGAGCAAAGTAGCCCTGATGCAATTCAATTAACCTTAAAATTACCAGATAAATTGATTTTAGGTGGAGATATTTTAATAGGTGATGATACTGAACATGATGCTTTACATGAAGTTAAGGCCAGCGATGTTCTTGAATATACTGGAAGACTTGACGTAAGTAGTATTAAAAATCAAATACAACTTTTAAAAGATAATTATAAAGGAAATTCTGACACTATAACAACAGAGAATATAAAAAGTGAATTTGTAGCAGAGCTTACAATTCCAGAAGGCTTAGAAATACCTGCTGATTTAAAAGCGACATTAACAGATAATAAATTATTTGAAATAAAAAATGGTGATGTTAAGCGTGATGGAAATAAAATCATTGTCAAAATGACTTTGAAAAATGCAAATTACACTGAGTTTTCTAATTTATATACTGATGTAACAAGCGTCCCAGATACTTTAGATTTAAAAGTTCCAAAAATTAAAGTGAAAGATAGTGTATCTGATGGAAGTAAGTTAACTGTTGTAGGAAAGGTTCATGGTAATTTTAAAGGAAAGGCAACTTCAGAATCTGGTAAAAAAGAAGTTTATAATTATAAATGGACAGGAGAACAAACTGAAGATGGTAAGGACTTTTTAATTAAAGATCAAAAGGATAATAAAACAATCCAATATACCATACTTGTAAAAAATCAAGTTAATCCGAGACCAAATCCAGGCTCTCCATATGATTTTCGTTATGGAAAAACGGGAGAACCCTTCCTAAATATTAATGACCATTATGCTTATATGAAGGGTTATCCGGACAAAACTTTTGGACCTAATAAACCAATGACTAGGGCAGAAGTAACTATGATGTTTGCGAGATTATTAAAAGATAGACCAGAAAAGGGCAGAAAATATATTATGCCTTATAAAGACATTAAAGAAAATGACTGGTATGCTTACGCTGTAACATTTATGAGTGAAAAGAAGTTAGTTTCCGGCTATCCTGATGGAACATTTAAAGCAAACGCTCCAATAACAAGAGCAGAGTTTGCTTCAATTGCTTCAAGATTTGATAATTTGTCAGAAGAAGCAAAGCTAAAATTCTCTGATGTTAAGGAAAGTCATTGGGCCTATAAAGTTATTTCTTCAGCTGAGGATAAGGGATGGATAAGTGGATATCCAGACGGTACCTTTAAACCTGAAAAGAATATAACAAGAGCAGAAGTGGTAAGTTCAACAAATAGAATTTTGAATAGGTATGCAGATTTAGATTTTGCAAAAGCTCATGCACAAGAGCTTGCACCTATGATTGATATGGATGATAGTCACTGGGCATATGGTCCAGTAGTAGAAGCCATGAATGGTCATGACTATAAAAGACTTTCTGACGGTAAGA
The DNA here is from genome assembly GCA_946999425.1 of uncultured Peptoniphilus sp. Lineage (GTDB taxonomy): Bacteria > Bacillota > Clostridia > Tissierellales > Peptoniphilaceae > Peptoniphilus_B. The sequence continues at coordinate 13,083 of CAMQDG010000032.1, read as the reverse complement.
GTGAAAGATGGATTAGGTTAAATGGAAAGAGATTTACTTTTCCAGTACCACCTTATGGTGAAGAAAAATAATTTAATATATATGATTTAGCGACACTTATTGAGATTTTCATGTTTAAATTTTATCAGTTAAAAAGTGTTGTAAGGACGAAGTTATAATATATGGTCTAAGAGATAAAACTTGGGCCATATATTTTTTTTATGATTAAAGCAAAAAGAAGGTAGCGTAAAAAGTTTTTTCAACTCTTTTAGGTGTATCAGGCCATTTACCTTCTCTATACAACTGTACACATTCCTTTTTTAAATTCATGGCTATATTTATAAAAATACCCTCCTTACTGGTTTATCCACTAAAGAGGGTACATATTATTTAAGCTTGGTCAGCTTTTTTAATATTTTTATTTTTTAAGACTTTTTATATTTTTAAAGATATTTTTGTTTTCTTCAATAATATTTTTATTACCTATAACTCCTAAATAATTTTTATTCATAACTTTTTCGATTAAATCGGCATAGGATTTTAATTTTTCAAGATTTGTAGCAAGGGCTTCTGCTTTTTTCTTTTTAATTTCAGAAATATCAATTCCTCTAATATATCTAAGACCAGAAACTAAACCCTTATCTTCAGGTGCAAGGTTGGGATCGTAAGAAATGCTTCCTCCTATAATTGCATTTATTAAATCCTGTTTGTCCATTTTTAAATTTCTTAAATAATTTGGAATTTCATCATAAATTTTTAAGGTTCTACTTAGTTGGGGGTCCCTATAAGATAGGGCTATCATATCACCTTGGTCATTAATTAACATTCCTTGACCATAAGCCCCTCCCTTAGCACGAATTTCGTTATAGAGGTATTCATTACTCAAAATATTTTTTAGAACTGCCACAGAGCCGTCTAAGTCCTCTGAGAAGGCCTTATAGTTATAACCCTTGGCAACAAAATTAACATCACTGCTGGAAGTATAGGCAATATTTTTTGCTTCTTCCTTAAAGTCAAAGGGGGCCTGTGAAATTTTTTTGTTTGGCAGTCCATCTATAAATTTTTTAAAGGGACTTAAATCTTCTAAATATTTTTCTTCGCAGGTAATATTTACTATTAAATTTTTGGAGTTAAAAATTTCTCCATAAATCTTTTGAATTTTTAATTTTATTTTTTCAAAATCCCTATCTATATTTTCAATTAAATCACAGAGATTGTGATAAAATTCAATGCCATTAATAATTTCATTATATTTTCCTACCCTACTGTAATAAGAAGAAACAAGGCTTGAAGCTTTAAGGTGTCCCTTGCTTATAAAGTCATCTTCCATTTTGCTTTTAGCTTCATTTAAAACATCCTTAATCCTTTTAAGGTCCTCAAATTTTGTCCTGTAAATAATTTCTTCAACAATTTTAAAAACATCAGAAACATTGTCACTTAAAAATGGGAAGGAAACTAAGAATTTTCTAATAAGGTCATTACTTTTATTTTTTAAAGTTACCATGGGACTTGTGGAAAAACCACCAAGGACTTTATAAATTTCATTGTCTAAGTCTTTATAAGAATAATTTTCGGTGTCAAGTTTTCCTATTAAAAGATCCATTATAGAATAAATAAATAAATCTTCCTTTCCTATAAAAGAGGAGTCAAAATAAAAATTGGCGTAGGTAATTCCGTTAGTAGCTTGATCGTGCTTTAAAATTTCAGAGTCCTTATAAATTTCCACAGACCTTTTTATTTCTTCCACATCCTTTGAAATATCATCTAAAGAAAGTTTTGGCATGCTAGCCTTTGCTTCGGGGCTATCTTCCTTAGATAAAAATTCATCAAAAGATAGGGTTGAATTTATTAAATTTTCAATTTCTTCTTCGCTTAAAGAATTTTTGTAAAGTTCAAGTTTTTTTCTTAGCTTTTCTTCAATAATTTTATTTTTTTCTGTGGAAGGTTTTGCAATTAAAAGGACCTTATCCTGATTTTTTAAATATTTTTCCTCTATATATTTTTCAAAGAAATCTCCATCTATATAATTTCTAAGTTTTTTAAATTCCTTGGAAAAATTTAAACCTTCAAAGGGGCTTCCATCATAGAGCCATCTGCTCATTGCCCAAATAAAACGATAAATTTGTGCATTGGCACCGCCACCATTTCTAATGGTAAATTCAAACTTATTTAAAGTTGCCCTTAAAAGATCCTTATCAATTCCATTTTTAATTAAATCTTCTAAAGTTTCATTTATGGTATTTAAAAATTCATCTTTTCTATTTCCGTCAACATATTTTGCCATAATGCTTATAGCAAGTTCATAATTATCAATATTTGTGCCATAAACATCAAGACCAAGTCCTTTTTTATAAAGAGCATTTTTTAAAGGAGAGGCATCAGTGTTTAAAAGAAGCTCAACTAAAAATTGATTAATTATACAATCAAAGGCAGAGTCATATTTTCCCGTAAGAATGGCAAGACCAAGATAATCTTTATTTTCAGAAATTTCTAAGGCGGGATATTCAAAATTAATTTGGCGAATTTCATTTATAGGTTCTCTTGTTTTTATTTGAGAATCTATTTTTTTGTATTCAAAATGAGAAAGATAATTTTCGTCTATAAAACTTAAAGCTTCCTCCATATTAAGGTTACCTGAAAGGTAAATATAAGAATTGGAAGGATGATAATAAGTTTTATGGAAATTTAAAAAGGCCTCATAAGTTAAATTTGGAATATCTTGAGGATTTCCACCAGAATCAACCCCATAAGTTGTGCCTTTAAATAAGCTAGTGTTTAAGGCATCAAAAACTTGTTCATCTTCTGAAGCATAGGCACCCTTCATTTCATTGTAGACAATTCCATTTATTATAATAGGATCATTTTTATCTCTAAGTTCATAGTGCCAGCCTTCTCTTTTAAAGATTTTATCGGTTTCATAAATTCCAGGATATAAAACGCAGTCTAAGTAAACATCTAAAAGATTATAAAAATCTTTTTTATTTTTACTTGAAAATGGATAAATTGTCTTGTCCGGGAAAGTCATAGCATTTAAAAAAGTGTTGGGACTTCCCTTAACAAGGTCAAAAAAAGGTTCTCTTGTTTTATATTTTCTTGAAGTTCCAAGAACGGAATGTTCAATTATATGGGCAACTCCACTGGAATCTTTAGGAGGAGTCCTAAAGCCTATTCCAAAGGCGAGATTATCCATATTATTTTCAAGAGTTACTATTTTTGCTTTTGTTTTTATATGCTCATAATAAGAAACTTTTGAATGAACATCTTCTATATATTTTTCATCTATTAAATTAAAGTTTTTCATACTTACCTCCTTGTGATATTATAGCATATAGAAAAACATAAGGAGGTAGCATGGATACTGAACTTTTAAAAAGTATGAGAAGTTTGAGAGTTTCTTTCTTAGATGGAGATTCTCCTGTAAATTTGGATATGGAATTTTTCTTAGGAGAATATCTTTATTTTTATATTCCCTACAAAAAAAATATTTGCGAGATGATAGAAAAATGTAAAAATGTACTTGTATCTTTTAAAGATAAAGATGACAAGAGAATTTTATTTCAAGGTTCATGCCAAGTTATGCCGGAAGAGTTTCCTATTGAAATTCCAAAAAATTCTCTTATAGTGAAATGCGAGATTAATAAAAGATTATGAAAAAAGAAAAAATACAAAAACTAATAGAAAAATTAAAAGAAAATAATTTTGATGAAATAATTATTACAGACCCCTTGGCTATAAAATATTTAACTTCAATTTATATTGAACCAGGGGAAAGATTTTATGCTTTAAGGATTAATTCTAAAGGAGAAATAAATGTTTTTGCAAATAAATTATTTCCACCAATTGAAGAAGATTTAAATCCTGTTGTCTATACAGACACAGATAAGCCTATTGAAAGTCTTAAAAATTTAATAAAAGAGGCAAGAATCATAGGCATTGATAAAAATATGCCTGCAAGATTTCTCTTAAATCTTATGGAAGGGGATAAAACTTATAAGTTAGGTTCCTTTATGATAGATGATTTAAGAGCTGTAAAAGATTTAAAAGAAATAGAATTTATGGAAGAAGCTTCAAGACTTAATGATGAAGCTATGGGCAAAATGGAAGAAAAACTTTCTGAAGATTTAAGTGAACTTGAAATGTGCGATTTTTTAGATAGAGTTTATAAGGATCTTGGAGCAGAAGATAAATCTTTTGAAACTATTGTAGGATATGGGGAAGGTTCATGGGACCCCCACCATATGACAAATGAAAATAAAAAAGAAGAAGGCCAAAGTATTGTTATTGATATGGGCTGTGTTAAAAATGGATATTGTTCAGATATGACAAGAACATTTTTTTACAAGTCTGTAAGTCCTGAACAGGAAAAAATTTATAATACTGTTTTAAAGGCAAATTTAAAGGGCATATCTATGGTAAAACCCAATGTTAAAATTTCAGATATAGATAAGGCTGTTAGAAAGATTATTGAAGATGCAGGATATGGTCAATATTTTACCCATAGAACTGGTCATTTTATAGGTATGGAATGTCACGAAAGTGGCGATATTTCATCCACAAATGACAATTTTACAAAAGTTGGAAATATTTTTTCCATTGAGCCTGGAATTTATAAACCAGGAGTTTGTGGAGTAAGGATTGAAGACCTTGTTTTGGTAACAGAAGATGGAGTTAAGGTTTTAAACAATTATCCCAAGGAGCTGAAGGTAATTGAGTAATTTATTGCCTAAAAAGGTAAAGAAGGAATTTAGACAAAAATACGAGAAAAATGCCAAAAAATTAAGTAAAAATTTTAAAGACAGACCTATTATATTAATAGGAATTTTACTTTTAATTCAAATATTAGTTGTTATGGCAATATTTATTTGGTTTAAGGATAAGCTTCTTAATTTTTCTGCACCTTTTATGGCTTTACTTACAATTTTTATGACGGTTCATATTGTTGATAAGGATATGAATCCTGCCTATAAAATTTCTTGGCTAATACCTATTGCAGTTTTTCCCATATTCGGATCCCTATTGTATTTATTTTTGCATACAATACCAGGAAATAAAATTACAATAGAAAATCTAAAATTAAATATAAAAAGGACAAGACCCTATTTAAAACAAAATGAAAAAGTTTTAAAAGAGATGGAAGAAGAAAAGGAAAGCTTTAAAGATTTGGCACAATATTTATATAATCTGGGTCCTTATCCTATTTATAATAATTCTCCAGTGGAATATTACAGTGATGGGAAATATGCCTTTGATGAAATTTTTTCTGAACTTAGAAAGGCTAAGGATTTTATTTATTCTGAATATTTTATTTTAAAATCTGGAGAAATTTTAGACCAATACATTTCTATTTTAAAAGAAAAGGCAAGAGAGGGTGTTGAAGTAAGATTTATGTTTGATGCCATTACAATGTTTAACTTGCCTAAGGATTTTGAGGAAGATTTAACAGAAGCAGGTATAGATGTAAAAGTATTTTCTCCCGTTGCCCCTATACTTTCAACTTATCAAAACAACAGGGACCACAGAAAAGTCCTCGTTATAGATAATAAAGTGGCCTTCACTGGAGGAATAAATTTTGCAGATGAATATGCAAATCTTGTAAATTATTATGGAAATTGGAAGGACAATGCTATAAAAATTAAAGGACCTGCAGTAAAAACCATGACAGCAATATTTTTGCAAATGTGGAATATTTTTAAGGATGGAAATAAAGATTACGAAAAAAGGTTGCAAGAGGACCAATTTAAAGAAATCTATTCAAAGGATTATCTTATTCCCTATTCAGATGCTCCTGGCGATGGAGAGAGTCTTGCTAAAAATGTTTATTTATACATGGTATATTCTGCGAAAAAATACATTTATATTATGAGTCCCTATCTTGTACTGGACAATGAAATGATTGTAGCTTTAACCTTTGCCGCTAAAAGGGGCCTTGATGTGAAGATTATAATTCCTCACATTCCAGATAAAAAAATTCCCTTTGCTGTTGCAAAAAGCCACTTTAAAGATTTACTTCCAGAAGGGGTAAAAATTTATGAATATAGGCCAGGATTTATCCATTCAAAAGTTATGATAGTAGATGGAAAGGCGGCAACTGTAGGAACTGTAAACATGGATTTTCGTTCTTTTCACTTAAATTATGAAAATGGGATTTTTATATGTGGAGAAGAAAGTGTATTTGAAATAGAGGAAGATTTTAGAAATACTATACTAATTTCAAAAGAGGTAAGTATAGAAGACTATAAGGCTTTACCAATTTATTACAGGCTTTTTGGAGCCTTTATGAAAATTTTTGGTCCCCTTATGTAAATTTAAAATTTTTATAAAAAGTATAAAAATAGACGGCGAAAGTCGTCTTTTTTAGTTTAAAAATAATATTGTGTTATAATTATTCCATGAAAATTAATTACAATTTAGAAATGGAAAATATAATTAAAAAATTAAATTATAAACCTAAACTTTTAATTCATTCTTGTTGCGGACCTTGCTCTTCGGCAGTTATTGAAAGACTTATGGAAAATTTTCAAATTAACATTTTGTTTTATAATCCAAACCTTGATTCAAAAATGGAATGGGAAAGAAGAATTAAAGAACAAAGAAAAATTATTGATGCCTTAAAAAAAGATGAGGAGATAAATTTAATTGTTCCAGATTTTATACCTGAGGAATTTTTAAGTGTCATAAGAGGCACAGAGAAGGCTCCTGAGGGTGGCAAAAGATGTATGAGATGTTATTACTTGAGACTTTTATATACAGGCCTTTGTGCAAGGGATTTGGACTGTGATTTTTGGACAACAAGTCTTACTATAAGCCCCCATAAGGATTCGCAAATTATAAATAAAATGGGACTTGCTATTGAGAAAAAAACAGGAGCAAAATTTTTAATGAGTGATTTTAAAAAGAAAAACGGCTTTAAAAGGTCTGTGGAACTTTCTCAACAATATAATTTATATAGGCAAGACTACTGCGGATGTAAATTTTCAAAAATTGAAGCAGAAAATAGGAATAGGAATAAGAGCTTATGAAGAGATTTATATCATTAGTTTGGCTTATCCTTGCGAGCCTTCTGGTAATTATTTATTCAAACTTTTTTTTGCCTTCAAATAAAAATCAGGAAAATTATAAAAAAGAAAAAATTATTGGAGAAGAAAAGAAAGAAAAAAATATTACCAGAGCAAATATTATGGCAACGGGAGATATAATGTTTCATCTACCTCTTTATATTAAAACTAAAAATGCTGAGGGTAAGTATGATTTTTCTACTTACTATGAAAAGGTAAAGGAATATCTTACTTCTTCTGATTATGCAATTGGAAATTTTGAAGCAACTATAAATCCCAACAGACCTATTGCAGGTCATCCCATGTTTAATGCTCCTAAAGAAGCTGTAAAATTTTTAAAAGATTTTGGTTTTGATGCTCTTTCAACTTGCAACAACCACTGCCTTGATACAGGCTATGAAGGAGTTTTGACAACTATTGATGCAATAAAAGAAAACAATATTTTACCTTTTGGCACAAGAAAAGAAGAAAATGACAGAATAAATGTTGTGGACATAAAGGGGATAAAAGTTGGACTTTTATCTTACAGTGAAATGTTTAACGGCATGGAGGGAATTTTAAAGGATAAGTCTTATGTTGTAAGCCCTCTTGATTTAAATATGGTTAAAAAAGATATTGAAGATACAAAAAAAGCTGGAGCAGACATTATTCTTGTCTATTGCCATTGGGGAGATGAATACCATACCGACTTTGCTGAAAGACAAAGACTTTATGCAAATGAAATTTTTAAAGCTGGGGCTGATATTATTTTAGGCTCTCATCCTCATGTTTTACAAAAAGCTTTAAAATTCAATGTGGATGGAAGAGATAAGTTTTTAATTTATTCCATGGGAAATTCCATAGCCAATCAAAGAAAAGAGTGGATGGGTACTTATGATACGGAGTGTGGAGTCATTGTAAGTATTAATTTAAAAAAAGAAAATGAAAAAATTAATTTTGATGTTGATTTAATTCCAACTTATACACATAGAAGAATTGTTGACGGGATTTACAGATACTATGTATATGCTATGAAAGATTTACTTGAGGGAGGTAAATACAGGGAGGATTTACCTGAAAGTGAAAAGATAAGACTGGACAATAATTATAAAAGGTCTATGGAAATTTTAGATTATAAAAAATAAAAGGATGAAGTTTTAAGACTCCATCCTTTTTTATTAATGAAAATTATTTTTTACTGTTTGATCCCAAAGGACAACTTTATTTTCCTTTAAGGATTTTTTTATATCTATTATTCTTTGGTTTGAGCTTCCTCTAAATCTTAATTTTAAGTCCTTTAAACTTTCATTAAAAAGTCCATCTACAAGAAAGTCACATTCTTTTAAAAGATTTAATTTATTTTCATCTGTTAAAATTTTTTCGTAAGTGAAACCTGAGTAAACCCAGATATTTTTTTGAACTTCTTTTTTTATTTGTAAAAGAATTTCCCTAAGTTCCACAGGGTGTTCCATAGGTTCTCCGCCTAAGAGAGTAAGACCTTCAATTTGAGGATCTTTTAAATACTCTATAATCTCTCTTGTTTCTTTTTCGGTCCATTTATTTCCAAAATCAAAGTCCTGATATTCTTTATTGAAACATCCGGGACAGTTATTTTTGCAACCTGTAACAAAAATTGAACTTCTTATTCCAGGTCCGTTGGCAATGTCATATTTTCTTATTTGTGCATAATTCATTATATGTGAAGCACTCTATTTTTTATTTCTTTAGTCCTACCTTCGTTCCAGAAATTTTCGCCAAGGTAGCCGCATGTTCTTCGCACGACGGATAAAGTAGCCTTATCAGTGTTGCCGCATTGAGGACATTGCCATTCATTATTTTCATTTACTTTAATTTCTCCGTCATAACCACAGACGCTACAATAATCACTTTTTGTATTAAATTCTGCATATTGTATGTTATCGTAAATAAATTTAACCATTGTTTCAAGAGCTTCCAAATTATGCTCCATATTTGGTATCTCTACATAAGAAATGCATCCGCCTGAAGATTTATCTTGGAATTTTGATTCAAAAGCAAACTTTTCAAAAGCTGAAATTTTTTCTCTTACATCAACATGGAAAGAATTTGTATAGTAGCCCTTATCTGTAACATTTTCAATTATTCCAAATCTGTTTCTATCTATGGAATTAAATCTGTGAGTTAAACTTTCTGCAGGAGTTCCATAAACTGCAAATTGAAGGCCTGTTTCTTTTGTCCATTCTTCCTTTTTCTTGTTTAAGAAGTCCATAATTTTATTTGCAAACTCCATTCCCTTAGGATCTGTATGACTTACACCTTTAACAAGTACTGAAGCTTCATAAATTCCTATATAACCTATTGTATAAGTGGAGTAGCCACCCTTTAAAAGACTTTCTATTTTAGCGTGTTTAGGAAGCCTTGCAATGGCACCGTGTTGCCAGTGAATAGGAGAAACATCACTTGTTACATTTTTAAGATGCTCATATCTTAAAATTCCTACTCTTTTTACAAGTTCCATTCTCTTTTCTAAGATTTCAAAAAATTTATTTTCATCTCCTTGAGAAAGAATTCCTATTTGAGGAAGATTTATTGTGCAAACCCCTACATTGAACCTACCATCAAAGATATATTGACCATTTTCATTTTTATAGGGAGGCAAAAAGGCCCTACAACCCATAGGAGAAAAAACATTGCCTTCATAATTTTGACGCATTTTTTTTGCTGAAATATAATCGGGATACATTCTCTTAGCAGTACATCTAATAGCAAGAGAGGTTAAATAATAGTATTTAGAATCCTTGTTTACATTATTTTCATCAAGAACATAAATAAGTTTAGGAAAAGCTGGAGTTACATAAACTCCTGCATCATTTTTAATACCTTGTATCCTTTGTTTTAATACTTCTTCAATAATTTGGGCGATTTCATTTTCATAGGCTTCTCCGTCTTTTATGTGCATAAATAAAGTTACGAAGGGAGCTTGACCATTTGAAGTCATAAGAGTGTTGATTTGATATTGGATTGTTTGAATCCCACTTTGTAAATCTTTCTTAGTCATTTCATCTGCCATTTTTTGTGCAAGATCAAGATCGCCTATAATTTCCACTGCTAAATTTAAATTTTTTTCGTAGGAACGCCTTAAATATTTTCCTAAACAAGAAATATCTATAGATTGGCCCCCATATTGATTTGACGCAATTTGAGCGATTATCTGCGTCATAACATTACAAGCAACCTGAAAAGATTTTGGAGATTCAATCATCTTTCCATTTACAACAGTTCCCTTTGCTAACATATCTTTCATATTCACAAGACAACAATTAAAAATAGGTTGAATAAAATAATCTAAATCGTGTATGTGAATTGCACCGCTGTCGTGAGCTTCCACTAAGTCCGCGGGAATCATCTTTCTTTTTGCAATATCTTTTGAAACTTCCCCTGCTATTAAATCTCTTTGAGTAGAAGCTATTATTGCATTCTTATTTGAATTTTCATCAATAACTTCAGTATTTGTTTGATTTAAAAGGCCGAGGATTTCATCGTCTGTTGTATTTGCTTCACGCTTAAAAGCTTGAACGGACTTATAGGCTTCATAAGCTCTTGCAGTAGCAGGATTCTTGTAATGAATAAGTCTATAGTAAACTTGTTCTTCGATATCATATATACTTAGTTCTTTATTTAAAGTTTGAGCATAATCAAAAATTTCGTCGGCAATTTTTTGAGCCTGATTTTCTATGTAAATTCCATTTGGAGAATGCATAGCTTTTTCAATAGCAATTTTAATTTTTTCGGAATCAAAGGCTACTGAATTTCCATTTCTCTTTCTAACGCTTATCATGAGACTTTTCCTTTCAAATATATTTTTTATTACAATTAATATACTATATCTTGTGCAATAATTCAAGATATTTAAGGAAAATCCACAAGATATATTAAAGTATATTTTTGTAGACTATTAAAGGGAACTTAGGGTATAATTCACATAGGTATTATTTATGGAGGAAAAAATGAAAAGAACAAAAATTATTTGCACAATAGGACCGGCAAGTGATTCTGAAGAAGTTTTAGAAAAACTTTTTAAAGAAGGTCTTGATGTTTGCCGTTTGAATTTTTCTCATGGCAGTCACGAAGAACATCTTGCTCGTCTTAACAAAATTAAAAAAGTAAGAGAAAAATTAAATTTACCAATTGCAACTATCCTTGATACTAAAGGACCGGAAATAAGACTTGGAGATTTTAAAGATTCCATGCGCCTTTATTTAAATCCAGGAGATGAATTTACTTTAACAACAGAAGATATTATAGGAGATGAAAAAAAAGTTTCCGTTTCTTATAAAAATCTTCCTAAGGACGTAAAAATAGGTTCCAGGATTTTAATTGATGATGGTCTTGTAGAACTTCATGTTAAAGAAATTGAAGGAAATGAAATTCACTGCTCAGTTTATAACGGAGGAGAAATTTCATCTAAAAAGGGAGTAAATGTCCCTGATGCCCATGTTAAACTTCCGGCACTTACAGAAAAAGATAAGGAAGATATAAAGTTTGCTATTGAAAATGATATGGATTTTATAGCAGCTTCTTTTATAAGAACTCCTGCAGATGTTGTTGAAATAAGAAGAATACTTGAAGAAAACAACAATTATGACATAAAAATAATTTCTAAAATAGAATCAAGGGAAGGTCTTAAAAATGTTAGAGATATCCTTGATGTATCTGATGGCATAATGATTGCAAGAGGAGATTTAGGGGTTGAAATTGCAACGGAAGAAGTACCTATAGCCCAAAAAGATATTATTAATCTTTGTAATGAAAAGGGAAAAGTTGTTATTACAGCCACTCAAATGTTGGATTCTATGATTAGAAATCCAAGACCCACAAGAGCTGAAGCTAATGATGTTGCCAATGCAGTTCTTGACGGAACAAGCTGCGTTATGCTTTCAGGAGAAACTGCCAGCGGAAAATATCCAGTAAATGCAGTAACAACTATGAGAAAAATTGTTGAAGTAACAGAAGACTCCATTGATTTTCATGAGATTTTAAGAAAGAAAATTGACGAAATTTCCATGACTACAACAAACGCCATAGGAAAATCAACTTGCACAATAGCAGAAGACTTAGATGCAAAAGCTATTATTACAGCTACAACTTCAGGTTTTACCACAAGGGCAATTTCAAAATTTAGACCTAAATGCTTAATAATAGGGGCAACTACAAAAGAAAAAGTAAAAAGACAACTAAATATAGAATGGGGAGTTAAATCCATATTAATAAAAAGTGCCGTTGAAACTGATGAAGTTATAAGTGTAGCTCAAGAAGAATCAAGGAAAAATGGATTTATAAAACCGGGAGATACTGTAATTATTACAGCAGGAGTTCCCGTTGGACTTGCAGGGTCAACAAACTTAATTAAAGTTCAAACTGTTGGTGAAATTATGACCAAGGGAACAGGAATAGGAGATGTTGAAGTTACAGGAAAGGCTCTTATAATGAAGTCCGGTCAAGATTATGTAAAATACTTTGAAGATGGAGATATTATTGTAACAGACGGAGTTACCAATGATATGGTAAAGTATCTTGAACGCTCAAAAGGATTAATTGTTGAAGAAGCAGGCTTTACATCTCAATCTGCTATAACTGGACTTAACTTGGGAATACCAACAATATTTGGAGTATCTGATGCAATTAAAAAAATCAAAAATGGCGAAATAATAACAATGAATTGCTCAGAAGGTACAATTAAAAAAGGTATAATTACAAAATAAAAATTAAGAGATCTGAAAAGATCTCTTTTTTTATACTTAGTTAAAAGAAAAAATTCAATATTTTATATTTGAAATTAAATTTTTATGAACTTATTATAAAAAAATCTATTGACAAAGTCATTTGCCGCCTATATACTGTTAAGAGTGATGCGGAAAACATAAACCGAGATGGATTCATGAACACTTTGGAGAAATACTCAAGAGGCTGAAGAGGCTCCCCTGCTAAGGGAGTAGGGCTCGTTAGGGTCGCGAGGGTTCAAATCCCTCTTTCTCCGCCAATTTAATACTAAATGGTGAGGGCCTTTAGCTCAGTTGGTTAGAGCGCCCGG
>CAMQDG010000031.1 GCA_946999425.1 uncultured Peptoniphilus sp. | reverse complement strand
AACCGGTCCCTACAGGATTTTCAAAGGTTGTGGCAATAAGAAGTTTGTTTAAAATAAAAGTATTTCTTAAATAATGTAAAATTAATGTTTATTCAAATATTTATTCTGTTTTGAAAGGACATCTTAGTATGTATTATGAGACCCTATTAAAATTGTTAATTAAAGTAACCCATTTAAAAGCAAAGGATCTTTCTCAAGATTTGCATTACGATTCATCTTACTTTAGTAAGTGGCTAAATGGACACCATCTGCCCACTCTATCTCAAGTTGAAGCTACAAATTCTTATTTGTCTAACCGCTTTGCAGATGTTATCTATCGTAACAATCTTCAAAATGAGGTTCGTAATTTTTTGCCAGATAATTTAGATTTGGGTTCAAAGGTAATTTTGAAAAAAATCATATATAATGCATTAAATTCTTCCTACATTAAAAGTCTTTGCAAAAATGGTGAAAGTCTATCGTTAGTTGATGACAGTCCTTTTCAGACAATTGTCGGATTAGATGCCATTAAACAATTTTTGTTTTCTCTCTATTCCAAACCTTTGGGTCCTGAAAAAGTAACCTTGTTTTATCATATTAATTATTCCCACCTTAAAAACATCTTTGACAGTTATCAGAACCTACTACTATTTTCAAACGAAACACCTGTGGATGTTCATTTTATCTTAGAAAATCCTGGTCTCTTTTTTAAATTTGATGATTTTTATGATATTTATAATATTTTGACAGAAATGATCTATTATGATCTTTTTATTTATAATCGTACAATTTCTGCTGGCCAACCGGAGTTTATATATGTGCGTAATCATTTTGTCCTTTATTTTCATATGGATGAAAATGGTTTGCCAATTATTTGTAATTATGTAACTGATCCCTATGTTCTCGAGCAAACGGAAGCTTATATAAAGTCTTTGAATCTTTCTCAACATACGCTTATGAAAACTATTCACGATCCCTATTTTGAGGTGGATTTTTTTCAAGGAAATAATTATCGTGATCATGATTTTCATATTTTTGCTTCTTGTTTCGATGGCTCTTTCTTAGACGAAAACTTGATTAACAAAATTTTAAAGCGAAACCGCATTAAGGGCTTTGATAGTGAAGTATTAAAAGATACCCTAAAATTAAAAAATGCCACCTATCGCAACGGAAATATGACCATTACTATTAATTCGACTCCTTTTTTCCGTTCCCTTAAAGAACATAATTTGTCATTGGCATCTCATATCTTAAAAATCAATAATGATGATATTAAAAAATGTATTAATCTTATGTCTGAAGGATTGGAGTCCATGAAGTCCTCTCATTTTTATATGATTGACCCTTATGCAAATGAACCCTTAGATTGGGACTTTCCCCTATCTTTTTACATGACTGAACACACCTTCGTGGCTAAAAAATTGTATGCCACTTCAAAAGGTCGATTTAAATACATTGTTTCTAACAATCCTGAATTTGTTAAATTTTTGCGTGAATCCTTCGATTTAATCAAAAGTGCCGTCTATGTCAAGGAAGTAACTCCTTTAAGGATTAAAGAACGACTTATGTCTATTTACCACACAAATATAACCTTGGAAGATGAATAAGGTCTTTTCTGTGAACAATCTAGGGGTGAGATATATTCTCACCCTTTTTTTATATTTTAATGACTTTTATTTTATTAAAAAAAAAATGATAGGTTCCATTTTTGCCTAATCATTTACTATAATAAAATAAGAATATACACAAAAATTTCCTATAAAAAAAGCCCCTAAGGGCTTCTTTTTTTATTTATTCTTAAAATGTTAATACTACTTTTATTGAGCTTGTGTCTTTTTCCATGAATTTTTCAAAGGCTTTTTGGTAATCTTCTGCTTTAAATACATCTGTTACGAATTTATTTAAAAGTTCTTCTTTGTCTTTTAAATATGAGCAAACTATGTCAAATTTTTCATATTGAAGTCTTGAGCCTGCAATTTCTATTTCCTTTTGATTTATTGTTTTACAATCCAAAGGTATATATTCAGAACCAAATGCCAAAGGAACAACTCTTGATGCTGGTGATAGAAGTTTTACAGCTTCTTCCATTACTTGAGGCACTCCTGTTGTTTCTATTAAAACATTTACCCCTTCGCCATTTGTTATTTGATCCACTAAATCTTTTAAAGATTCTTTTGAAGGATCGATTGTATATTTTGCTCCAAATTCTTTTGCCATATTTCTTCTTCTGTCATTTATTTCAGATACTATTACATTGGCTCCCTTGCAGGTTGCTATGTCTGTAATTAAAAGTCCCATAGGACCTGCTCCTGTTACTAATACATAATCACCCTTTGTTACTCTTGCTCTTGAGGTTGATTGCTCTGCTATTGTATAAGGTTCTGCTACTACTGCGTGTTCAAAGGATATGTTGTCATCTACTTTATGCCATTTTGATCTGTCTGCTACTAAATATTCGCAGAATCCACCTTCTCTATGAACTCCATAAACTTGTAATTCTTTACAAACATTGTGTCTTTCGTGTCTACATGCGTAACATTCGCCACAAAATTCTATGGGTTCTAAGGCTACCTTATCTCCAGCTTTTAAATCTTTTACTTGGTCACCAACTTGATAAACTTCTCCACAAGCTTCGTGGCCTATTATTCTTGGATATATTGCAAAAGGATTCTTTCCTTTAAAGATCCCTACATCGGATCCGCAAATTCCAAAAGCTCTTATTTTTACTAATACGTCTTTAGGATTTTTTATTTGGGGCATGGGAACTTCTATAAGTTCCATTCTGCCTGGTTCAACAACTTGTATAGCTTTCATTTTCTCTCCTTTTATACTCTGTGATTTTTATGTGATTTTTATATTCTAAAGAATTACTTCATAAGTCCCGGTAAAAATGTTGTTACTGCTGGTACGTATGATACTAAAGCAAGAATTAATATTAATACAACTAAAAATGGTGCATTTGCTTTTATTGCACGTCCTGTTGATATTTTTCCTATTTGAGCTGCTGTTGTTAAGCAAAGTCCAACGGGAGGTGTTACAAGTCCAATCATAAGGTTTAGTATTGCCATAATTGAAAAATGTATTGGGCTCATTCCTATTGCTGTTGCAACGGGAAGTAAAACCGGAATCATAATTATAATTGCTGCTATGGATTCCATAAACATACCTGTAAATAATAGAACTATGTTCATAATTAATATAACTAAAATAGGATTGTCAGTTATTGATAAAATTCCATTTGCTATTGTTTGAGGTACTCTTTCACTTGTTAAAATCCATGCAAATAAATTTGCAATTCCTACTAATATTATAACTGAGCCTGCTGCTATGACAGTATCTCTGAAAATTGGGAAAATATCTTTTAATTTTATTTCCTTATAAATAAATATACCTACTACAAAGGCATAAAGTACCGTTACTATTGATGCTTCTGTAGGGGTGAATATTCCTGAAAGAATTCCAACCATAAGTATTAAAGGCATAAGAAGAGCCCATATTACGTCTTTTATAATTTTTACTCTTTCTTTCATTGGAACTCTTTCGTGCTTAGGATAGTTCCTTTTCTTAGCCATATAATATGTTGGAATTATAAAGCCTAATCCCATTATTAAGCCCGGCATTATTCCGCCTACGAAAAGTTTAGCTATTGATAAGTTTGTTAAAGTTCCTGCAATAACCATAGGTACTGATGGTGGTATTATAGGTCCTACAACTGAAGTTGATGCTGTAATTGCTACAGAGAAGTCTGCATCGTATCCTTCGTCTTTCATGGCAGGAATTAACATTGATCCTAAGGATGCAACATCTGCTAGGGCTGTTCCTGAGATACCTGCAAAAAGAACTGATGCTAAGATATTTATATAAGCTAAAGCTCCTCTTATATGGCCTACAAACACGTTACAAAAGGCAACTATTCTCTTAGTTATTCCTCCTGTGTTCATTAGGTTTCCTGCTAAAATAAATGATGGTATACATACCATGGTAAATGAGTCCATTCCTGCATACATTTTTTCCGCTACTATATTGAAAGGGATACCTTCAAGTAATAAATAAATTACTGCGGATATTCCCAATGAATATGCAATAGGAACTCTTGTAAATAATAAAATCAAAAAGATTATAAACATTATCCATACACTCATAATTTCTTATCCTCCATAATTAATTTCTCTAATCTTGTGTAATATCAAATTGTTCCAGTGATTTGTCGGAATCTTTCAAAAAGTCTATTAATTTTAAAACACTGTAAAATAGAGAAAATATTCCGAAAAATAAAATTGTGCTGTGATGGATAAACATTGGCCATCTCATAGCCGGTGATACTGATCTTCCACCTAAAGTTGTAAATAAATATCCGCTATATATTACAATTCCTAAAAATATTGAAATCAAAAGAAAATCTATAAAAATGCAAATTTTTTTAGCATTCTTAGGAAATTTTTCATAAATTAAATCAACATCTGCAAAAGCATTGTATTTTAATGATAGGGGTGCCCCAAGGGCTATTATAAATACGAAAATAAATCTTGTTAATTCTTCTGTCCAACTTAAGGTTAGAGAAGGCATATATCTTGCTGCTATTTGCATTAAAACAACAATTATCATAGCCATATAAAGTATAACCGTTATAACAGATAAAACTTTATCTAAAAAGCTATCAAGTTTTTTCAAAATAAACCTCCTTATAAAGTAAGAAAACGGCTAAGCCGTTTTCCTCTTATAAACCCTTTCCTAATTCAACTACTTCTTCATATATCTTGTATGAGTCTGCATCAAAGTATTCTTTAATTGCAGGTTCCATAGCTTTTCTAAAGGCATCTTTATCTACATCTTCATTAATCATCATGCCTTTTTCAATAAGTTTTTGCTTGTAGTCGTTCTTTGTATCGAAATAAAGTTTGTTAATAACTTCTTGTGATTCGCTTGCAGCTTCTAAAACTTGTTTTTGCATTTCTTCTGGAAGTGCATTAAATTGTTTTTCTCCAACTATGAAGAAAAGATATCCTACTACGTGTTCAGTTTCATTTGCGTATTTTTGAACTTCATAGAAACTTGAATTGTAAATCATGTCGTAAGGATTTTCTTGTGAATCTATAACGCCTTGGTTTAATGCTGTAAATACTTCATTAAGAGCCATTACGTTTACATTTGCTCCAACTGCTTCCCAACATTTAATAGCAAGGGGAGTATTTGATAATCTAAGTTTTAATCCTCTTGCTTCTTCAGGAGTTGAGATAGGTTTGTTTGAAGTTAAGTTTCTTGGTGTTCTTAATTGATACATTAAAGGTTTGAAACCACTTTCTTCGATTTGCTTTTTAATCTTATCTCCAACATCGCTTGATAAAACTTTTTGTATATGTTCTTCATTTTTATAAGCATAAGGTGCAGCCATAAGGTCTGCTAAAGGTGCCCAGTTTGACATAGATTCAGCTGAAATTGTCATATCAACAGTTCCTGAAAGAATTCCATTTAAAGCTTCCATTTCAGATCCTAATTCTGAGTTTGGATAGATATCAATTTTTAACTTTCCGCCTGTTTTTTCTTCAACTCTTTCTGCGAAATCCTTTGCACCTAAGTTCCAGTTGTGGTCTTCAGTAACAATGTCACTAAGTTTCCAAACTATTTGCTTTTCTCCGGCATCTTTTCCTGCATCTTTTCCTGCTCCTTGATCTTGCTTGTTCTTATTTCCGCATCCTGTTGGTATAGCAACAAGTGCTAAGGCAAGTCCTAATGAAGCAATTCTCTTAAAATTTTTTAAATTCATAAAATACCTCCCGATATGTAAAAAATTGCATAATATACTAATATATTACGTGATTTTATATTAACATTTTTTACTAAAAAAGTCAACGAATAAAGAAAACATTTGTCTGAATTATTATGAAACTTATTCCACAAAATACTCCGGATATTTTTCCCTTAATTTTTTTTCATTTACCTCCCATCTTCCTAAGTGGCTATCCATAATCTCCACTGCCTCATCAATGTTTTTATTTTCTATTGCCTCAATTAATCTTCTATGGTCTTCAATGGTATTTTTTAAATGCTCTTTTGACATTTCCAAATTTCTTACCCGGTCATAATGTATAAAGGCAGGTTTTATCATTTTATGAAGTTTTTCCATATCCGCAATTTTATATAAAAGCCCGTGTAAATTGCTATCTAATCTTGAAGCATCCTTAAAAATTTCATTTTCATAGCAAAAAACTTGCATAGAATAAATTTGTTTAAGTTTTAATATGTCATCTTCCCTTGCCACTTTGCATACGACTTTAATGATTTCCTTTTCCAGGGCAAGTCTTAAAAATTTTGTTTCATTAACTATTTTAGTGTCAATTAAAGAAACTCTCATTCCTCTTTGAGGATAAACATCTATAATATTTGATTCATCTTTAAGTTTATTTATAGCTTCTCTTATGGGAGTTCTGCTTATTCCCAACAATTCCGAAATTTTAATGTCGCTTATGGTCTCCCCTGGTTTAAGAGTGAGATTAACAATATTTTCTTTAATTATATTGTAGGCGTAATCCCTTGCACTTTCATTGGAATTTCTTTCATATATTTCCAAAAAAATCAGCTCCCTCCTATGATATATATTAGTATATTACTTAAAGCCAACCTTTTCAAACATTTCTTTTATTTTCTCCCTATAATATAATGTAAAAAAGGAGGGAATTTATGGAAGATAAATCTATACCGGAACTTATTTCAGAAAAAATAATTAAGATGATTAAGGACTCCAATTTAAAAGCTGACGACAAATTACCTAATGAAAAAGAATTGATGGAACTTTTTAAAGTGAGTAGAAATTCTTTAAGAGAGGCTTTAAAAATTTTAAGTAGCAGAAATATAATTTATATAAAGCAAGGATCAGGAACTTATGTGGCTGAACAAACTGGCATAAGCGATGATCCTTTAGGCCTATTATTTATAAAAGACAGAAAAAAATTAGTAAAGGACATCTTAGATTTAAGATACATTTTAGAACCGGAAATAGCTTCTTTGGCTGCTCAAAATGCAAGTCCTGCCCAAATAGAAGAATTGGAAGAAATTTTGACAAAAATGGAAAAACAAATAAAAAAGAAAAATGACTTTTTGGAATATGACCAAGAATTTCATGGGCTAATTGCAAAAATGACTCAAAATATTATTATTGCAAAACTTATACCTATTTTAAATGAAACTATTAAAGTTTTTTCTCAGGAAGCTTTAACAACAGAATACGAAAATACTTTAATCTCTCATAAAAAAATCTTTGATGCTATAAAAAATAAAAAATCTAATGATGCTAAAGAAATTATGACTTATCACATACTTTTCAATAAGGAAAGATTTTCCAAGGAAAGGTCGGATGAATTTTAAGAAAAATATTGAACGCTCTATTTTTTTATGGTAAAATTCAATAAAATATATAAAATGGTAGGATGAATATGAAGGAAAAAAATATAATTTATGATTTTGCCATAATTGGTGGCGGAGTCCTAGGAAGTGCCATAGCAAGAGAACTTTCAAAATACAATTGCAAAGTCCTTGTTATTGAAAAAAACAACGATCTTTGTTTTGAAACAAGCGGTAGAAACTCAGGAGTTGTCCACGCAGGTTTTTCCTACGATACAGGCAGTTTAAAAAATATCTTTTGTTTAAAGGGAAATCTTATGTTTGACCAATTGTCCAAAGATTTAAGTTTTCCCTTTAAAAGATGTGGAAAATTACTTGTGGGAAAAAGCCAAGAAGACTTAGAAACTTTAAAAAGAGTTTTAAAACAAGGAGAAGCCAATGGAGTTAAAAACATGGAGCTAATTTGCGGTCAAGAAAAAATTGCAAATATAGTGCCCTACACCATTGGAAATTATGCAGTTTTTTCTCACAACAGTGGAATAACAGATCCCTTTTTATTTAACATTGCCTTAGCAGAAAATGCCCATTTAAACGGAGTGTCTTTTGTTTTTAATGAAGAAGTAATAGACATTGAAAAGGAAGAAGAGTTTTATAAAATTAAAAGTCCAAAAAACTCTTTTAGAAG
The DNA here is from genome assembly GCA_946999425.1 of uncultured Peptoniphilus sp. Taxonomy (GTDB): domain Bacteria; phylum Bacillota; class Clostridia; order Tissierellales; family Peptoniphilaceae; genus Peptoniphilus_B. The sequence continues at coordinate 9,486 of CAMQDG010000031.1, read as the reverse complement.
TAAATGGATAATAAACTCTGCAGGTCTTAACTGTGGAAAAATTTCAAAAATGATGGGCATAGATTCCTATAAGGTAATAGGATCAAAGGGAGAATATATAATTCTTAACAAAGAATGTGGCAAAGATCTGCCCATGCCTGTTTATCCAGTACCAAGCAATACTTATATGGGAATCCATGTTACAAATACAGTTGACGGTAATGTTTTAGTAGGCCCCAACGCAGAAACTGTTTCTGATTTTACAGACTATACAGTTTCAAAAATTGGAGTGGAAGGCCTTGCTAAAAGTGCCAACGATTTGTGGAATAGGGTTTATAGAAAAGATTTCATCAGAACCTATGCGGGAATACTGCCTAAATGGGTTGACGAAAATAATATTATTCAAGACTTCAAAATTGAAATTAAAGATGAAGTTAAAAATTTCGTAAACTTAATTGGAATCGAATCTCCCGGACTAACTGCTGCAGTTCCCATAGCCCAATATGTTCTTAAATTAATAAAAGATAGAATAAAATTGGAAGAAAAAGAAAATTTCATAAGCAAAATGCCTGAAAGGAAAAAATTTTCTCACATGACCTTTGAAGAAAAAAAAGAGGCCATCAAAAATAATCCAGATTTTGGAGAAATTATTTGTAGATGCGAGCACGTTTCAAAGGCAGAAATCTTAAATGCCATTAACAATCCCTTAGGCAGATGCAGTTTCAAATCCATTAAATATAGAACAAGAGCTATGACAGGTCTATGCCAAGGAGGCTACTGTCAAATGAGAATTGAAGAAATGATAAAAGAAGAGAAAAATTTAAAAGATGAAGACATCCTTTATGGCAACGAAAATACAAATATGTTTCCATCTAATGTAAGGGAGATATAAATGATTGATGCAATAATAATCGGTGGCGGCCCTGCAGGACTTGCCGCTGCAGTTGAACTAAAAAAAAGAAATTTAGATAATATATTAATAATCGAAAGAGAAAACCACTTAGGTGGAATCCTTAACCAATGTATTCATGATGGCTTTGGTTTAAGCAAATTTAAACAATCCCTAACAGGACCTGAATATGCCTCCCTATATATAGACCAAGTAGAAAAACTTAATATTAAATATCTCCTCAATACCATGGTTCTTGAAATTAACGAAAATAAAGAAGTAACTATAGCTTCAAAAAAAGGCATAGAAAAATTACAAGCAAAAAGTATTCTACTTGCCATGGGTTGCAGAGAAAGAACTGCCGGAATGCTTACAATCCCTGGAGAAAGACCAGCAGGAGTTTTAACAGCAGGAGTTGCACAAAACTATGTAAACCTTCATAACATCCAAGTTGGCAAGGAAATAATCATCTTAGGCTCAGGAGATATAGGTCTTATAATGGCAAGAAGACTAACCTTAGAAGGAGCCCATGTAAAAATGGTAGTGGAAATAAACTCTTACCCAGCAGGCCTTCCAAGAAATGTTTTGCAATGTTTAAGGGACTATAATATTCCCCTTTTACTTAACAAATCAATTTCACAAATTCACGGAAAAAACCGAATTGAAGGAATAAGCCTGGAAGACCTTGATGAAAATGGAAATATAATTCCAAATAGCGAAAAATTTTATTCCTGCGATACCCTTATTTTGTCAGTAGGTCTTATACCAGAAAATGAACTTTCAAAAATGGCAGGAGTCCTTATAGATCCAAAAACCAAGGGACCTCAAATAAAATCCAATTACGAAACAAATGTAAAAGGTATCTTTGCAGCAGGAAATGTCTTGCAAGTTCACGATTTAGTAGATAAGGTATCAGATGAAGCAGAAAGAGCAGCAACAAGTATTTGTAAATATTTAGAAGAAAATGAAAAAGAAAATACAGAACTTGTAAATATTAAAACTGATTCAAACATATCCTATATCCTTCCCCAAAGCCTTGTGGCAAATGAAGAAGCAACAATTTCTTTCAGAGTTAGAAGGCCCATGGAAAATGTAAAAATAATAATTAAACAAGGAGAAAAGGAAATAAAAAAAATATCAGCAAGAAAAGCCATACCTGCTGAAATGATACAAATAAAAATTCCCGAAAATGTAATTAAAGAATCTGTTGATTTGGAGGTTTTCCTATGTCCGAAAAATTAATCTGTATATTATGCCCAAACGGCTGCCAAATTACCTACAAAAAAAATGAAGATAATGTAGAAATAATAGAACATGGTCTTTGCCCAAAGGGAGATGGTTTTGTAAAAAACGAAGTCTTTCACCCCATAAGAACAATCTGCACATCAGTTAGAGTTCTAAAAGGAGACCTGCCCCTTGTTAGCGTAAGAACAGACAGGGAAATCCCAAAAGATAAAATTTTTGAACTTATGAAACTTATAAAATCACTTAGAATAGAAGCCCCAGTTAAAATAAATGACATAATATATGAAAATGCTCTGGGCCTATGTAATATAAAAGCAACAAAGACCATAAATAAAATTAGTTAAAAAAATCCGTTAATAAGTCTATATACAAAACTTATTAACGGATTTAATTTAAAATTAACTTTTCCAAATTAATTTTACAAATTTATTTTTAGTTAAATATTAAATTCGGAATAAACAATACCAACTGCGGGAAAAGTACAAGGACAATATCAAGAACAATTACAGCAGCAAAGAAGGGGATGGAATGTTTTACATAATCACTTATGGAAATTCCCATTATACCACAAACAATATAGCATGCTGTTCCAACAGGAGGAGTCATACATCCCATTGTTACTATTGTCATCATACAAACTCCAAAATGAACAGGGTCTATGCCCAAACTTTGTACTACTGGTAAAAATATAGGAGTTAATAAAAGTATATTTACATTAGAGTCAACTATCATTCCTGTAAAGAATAGGAAAAGTAGCATTATCAAGGTCAATACTTTACCATTACTTGAAATACCTACTAAAAATTGTGATAAAACTGTAGGTGCATTAACGTAAGTTAGTACATAACTGAAAATTCCAGAAAAAGAAATAATTAAAATAATTGCACCGTTGTCTATAACAGTATTTACTACAGACTTTTTAAATTTTTCCCAAGTAAGCTCTTTATAAACAAATACCCCGATTAAAAGAGCATATACAACTGCAAAAGCTCCTGCTTCTGATGGAGTGAAAATTCCAAATCTTATACCTACTATAAGAATAATAGGGAAAATAAGAGCCCAAATAGAAGTCTTTAAATCTTCTAAAATTTCCTTAGCAGACGGTCTTTTTATATTAGGTTCAGGTAAATCATAACCATGCTTTTTTGAAGTTATACTTACAGTTACCATTAAAAATGTCATCATCAATATACCTGGCACTATACCTGCTGCAAAAAGTCTTCCTATGGAAACTTCTCCTACAAATCCATATAAAATAAGTCCAAGAGAAGGAGGAATTGTGGCAGTTATCAGTGATGTAAGACAAATTACAGCAGCTGAATATCCCTTTGGATAGCCCTTAGCATCCATTTCAGGTCCAAGTATTCTCGCTTCCATAGCAGCATCAGCTACGGCAGAACCAGAAACACCACCCATAAGAGTACTTAAAATTACACTTACTTGGGCAACCCCACCTGCTAAAGTTCTTGTTAAAAGTCTTGATAATCTTAACAATCTGTCAGTTATTCCAGTTTCATTCATAAGATTTCCTGCAAATACAAAAAATGGTACTGCAAGAAAGGCAAAAGATTGAGTTTGAGAAACAACCCTTTGTACTGCAACAGAAAGAGGTATTGTATTTGATGTAACAAAATAACTAATGCCTGAAATACCTATAACAAAAGCAATAGGCATATTAATAATTAAAAGTCCTATAAATAAAATAATTAAAATTGTCATTAATTTCCACCTCTAATCATTCTTATGTCCTTTGCAATTAAAGTTAAAGTGGAAAGAATCATTAATGCAGAGCCTACAGGTAAACTCATTGTTACACATGCATAGCTTAACTTTAAAGATTGAAAACTTCTGTCCCAAGAATTCATAGTTAAATCAAATCCCTTAATTACAAATGCTACTAATAAAACTATCATAAGCACATGGCTTATAATTCTACAAATTCCATTTGCCTTTTTTGACATTTTACTTGTGAAAATATCAACCCCTACCAACTTTTCCTGTCTTAGGGCAATATCAGCACCTATAAAAGCCAACCAAGCAAATAAAAGTTGTGCAACGTCCAAACTTTTTTGCATAGGTATATTAAATTTTCTTGTAAGAGCTGATAGAAAAACTAATATAACAACTAATATCAAAAATACACCGCAAATTATGGTTTCCAGTTTACACAACAAATCATAAATCTTCTTCATGCTATCCCTCATAAAAATTAAAAGGGGCTTATAGCCCCCGTTTTACTCACCTATAGCTTTCTTGAATTCTTCTCTTAATTGAGAGTATCCAAGTTTTTCATATACAGGTTCTACAGCTTGTTTAAAAGGTGTTTTGTCAACTTCACGAATTACCATACCCTTTTTAGCCATATCTTCTTCATATTCCTTAATAGTACTGTCTACAATCTTTCTATTTTCAGTACCAACTTTTTTAAATACTTCAACAAATTTTTCTTGAGCTTCTTTTGGCCAGCTATTAAATACTTTAGCGCCCATAACAGGAACAGTTATTAAGTTAAAATGTTCAGTCTTGTTTACATACTTACAAATTTCATAAAGTCTTGTTGGATATGCAGATGGTGTTTGTACTTCTGCTCCATCAAGAGCTCCTTGTTGAATTGAAGGATAAACTTCAGACCATTCCATAGGAGTTGCAATAGCTCCCATAGCATTTATAGATTCAACAAAAAGGTCGCTACCAATTGTTCTGATTTTTTTACCAGCTAAATCTGCAGGTGTATTTACTTCATTGTTACAAACAAAGTTTCTTGGACCATTAAACCAGTTAGCTGTAATAATCTTTACGCCCTTTTCTTCAAATTGTTTTTCCCATCCTTTATATAAATCAGTTTCAACTAATTTATCAAGGTCGTCAACATTTTCAAGAATGTATGGCATTTGGATAATACCAAAATCTTTTACATAAGATGCAAGTCTACCAGGGTCACTCATGGCTACAACAGGAACTCCTTGAAGACCTTGTTCTAATACGTCATCAGTTCCACCAAGAGCAGATGAGAAGAATAGTTGAACATCAAACATTCCTGTTGCTTCAAGTTCTTTTTTTACTTCCATCATACCAATTGATTGAGTGTCTTTTTCACCTTGAGTGTTTGCTATTTGTACTTTAATTTTTTCTGTACTACCTTCACCCTTAGCTTCCGTTTGATTCTTCTTGTTTCCTTCAGCAGGAGCTTCTTTCTTTTCAGACTTTCCGCAACCTGCTAAAAGTCCTAAAACTAAAACGCTTAATAAGACTAGTTTTAACTTTTTCATTAATTCTTCCTCCATAAATCTTTTAATGAATAATAAATTAAAAAATTTCCCAATTCATTAGGATGAATATCCCCGTCATAATAAAATTTAATATCTGCCGGAAAAATATCCCTTCCTTTTACTAATTTAAACTTAGGATAATTTTTTAAAACTTTGATGATAGCAGCTTCAATTTCAGTGAATCTTTTTTCTAAAGAAGGTTTCAATATTGGAATAGGACTTAAAACCACAACATTTTTGTCAAAAAATTTTTCATTGATAAGTTTAAAGTAAAGATCAATTTCACCTTTTACCTCATCAATATCCTTATTAGAAAGAATGTCATTTGTTCCAAGACCTATAAAAATATTTTCACAAGACACATTACAAAGTTGAGGAAGCTTATGATCAAAAACCATACCACCTACACTTTGATTTTTTATGTCAAACCCTTCCCTGTGAAATAAATTCATAAATGTAAAAGATGGATAATCAGTTTCCATGCCTTGAGTAATCGAATCGCCTAAAGCTAAAATGTCCGTCTTATAAGTATCTTTAAAAGTTTTATATAAACCCTTTATCTCTTTAATTCTCCAAGTTGAAGTATTTGTTAAAAATATCCTTAAAGGCTTATCAACAAATTCCTTATCTATAAAAACTTCAATTTGTTTTTTTCTATTTCCATACTCTATGTGCTTAAGAAAAATCTTATCCATATAAATATCAACATTTACAGGATCTCTTGCAAACTCTTCAATGGAAAATATCAATCTAAGCTCAGACCTTGGAATTAAATTTATTGCAATATTTGGACTGCAAAGACTTCTAATTCTAAAATCATTATTCTTACTTAAATATCTATATTGTTCCTCTGAAAAACGAGATTTATAATAACCGTCGCAAAACTTTATTTCTTCTTCAGTTCCCGAAAATAAATCTTCCATATGCCTCCATAGTTGTTTCACATCTCGAAACGTTATCATCGTTTATGAAACTATTATAAACCATGAAATCTATTAAATCAATCGAGCCTGCTAAAGCGTTGATAAATTTTTTTCAATCTGAGAAAAAAATTTAAAAAAATAAAAAAATATGCTGCAATTACGCAGCATATCCTTTAAATAATTATTTACTCATTTTGTCTATGGCTTCCCAAAGACCATTTAAATATGTTAAGCCCAAAGCTCTGTCATAAAGTCCATATCCAGCTCTACCCTTTTCGTCCCAAATCATTCTTCCGTGGTCTGGTCTTATATAAACATCAGGACTTGTATCATATAAAGCCTTCATTATTTCAAACATATCAAGACTACCGCAGTCACTATAATGGGCCGACTCATAAAATTCCTTATTTCCTATGTGCTTTATATTTCTAACGTGAGCACAAGCTATTCTGCCCCTTTCACCAAAATGTCTTATAGCATCGGCAACTTTATAATTAGAATCAGTTCCCAAAGAACCAGTACATAAGCAAAGAGAATTTGCAGGAGAATCAACTAAAGAAAGAATCCTATCAAATTGTTCAAGACTATGAGAAATTCTCGGAATTCCAAAAACTGGCCATGCAGGATCATCAGGATGAACTGCCATCCTTACCCCATATTTTTCACAAGTAGGAATTATTCCCTCAAGGAAATATTTATAATTTGCAAGAAGTTTTTCTTCATCAATATCCTTATAAATTTCAAGAACCCTTTCCAATTCCTTTAATCTTTCAGGTTCCCAACCAGGAAGAGAAAAACCACCAGAATTTTTTATAGTACTTTCAACTAAAGCTTTAGGAGTAAGACCCTTTAAATCTTTATCATTGTAATAAAGAGTGTTAGAGCCGTCAGCCAAGACCTTTGCCAAATCAGTCTTAAGCCAGTCAAAAACAGGCATAAAATTGTAAACTACAACCTTTACTCCACACTCAGCAACATTCTTGATAGATTCCTTGTAATTTTCAATATACTTATCCCTTGTAGGAAGACCCATTTTAATATCTTCATGAACATTTATACTTTCTATTACCTCAACCTCAAGACCAGCATCATTAACCCTCTTTACAAACTTGCCAAAAATTTCCTTGTCCCAAACTTGTCCAGCCTCAAAATCATCCATCATAGCCATTATTCCACTGCAATTTGGAATTTGTTTTATATATTTCAAAGGTATAGGATCAGAATCCCCATACCATCTAAAAGTCATTTTCATAATATCACCCTAAATATTTTTTTAATGTGCCTCTCACAGCACCCTTACCCATACTTAATTCCTTTAGATACTCAACAATCAAATCTGCCAATCCAGCCTTTTCAAGATCAAGACCGAAAATAGTTTCATTCTTAAGCAGCTTTCTTATAGAAGCCTCATCAATATTTCCAATCTCCATATTTTCATAAATCTTTTTCAAATCAGAAAGCAAAGGATCAGCACTTAAATCAAACTTTTGCAAATTATCATCAAGCCCAAAAAGATATCTAAGCCATCCAGCAATAGCCAAAGGTATAAACTTAAGCTCACTAACTTTTCCCGCCTCAACATACTTCTTTATAGTTTGACCAAATCTAATAGGAATCTTTTGAGAAGTATCAGTCGCAATTCTTTGAGGAGCATCAGGAATATACTTATTAGGTAGACGAACCTCAATAACCTCATCAATAAAAGCCTTAGGACTTAAAATCTTGGGATCCACAACAACAGGAAGAGCCTCATCATAACCAATCTTCTTAATTAGAGAAACTAAATCTTGATCCTTCATCTCAGCAGCAATAGAATCATAACCTAAAAGGCAACCATAAACTGCAAGACAAGTATGAAGAGGATTAAGACAAGTAGTAACCTTCATAGTCTCAACCTTATTAACAGTATCCCTATCAGTTAAATAAACCCCCACCTTATCAAGAGGATCACGACCATTCTTAAAATCATCCTCAATAACAAGATACTCAGCCTCTTCAGAATTAACAAAAGGAGCAATATAAGTTCTCTTGTCAGTTACAATAGCATCCATATTCTCAAAGCCCTTGCCAACTAAATAATCCCTAATCTCATCAGCAGGCCTTGGAGTGATCTTATCAATCATAGTCCATGGAAAACTTACAAACTCGCCGCCATCAACAAAATCTACAAAATCATCCTCAACCTTATTATTCTCATTCCAAGCCCTTACAAAATACATAATAGAATCCTTAAGCTTTTGACCATTATGTGAACAATTATCAAGACTTAACATAGTAATAGGCAATTTGCCCGCCTTAAATCTTAAATACAAATAATAAGCAGCCCTAGCCATTAAATGCTTAGAATCCTCAGGATTACCAAGACCATCCTCCCTAGCAAGATCCATAACAAGACCCTGAGGAGTAAAAATATTATATCCCTTCTCAGTAATAGTAAAAGACATAATCTGTAAATCTTTATTCTTAACTATCTCTTCAATTCTTTCCTCATCCTTAGAAAGAACCAAACCCTCCACAAGATTTGCAATTAAATCCGTAGAAAACTTGCCATCCTTATTTAAAGTAACAGAAAGAGTCAAATTATCAAAAGGCTTATAAATGTGGTCAATAATCTCAGAATCAAAACTCTCAACGACACTTATGCCCCTATTAGAAAGACCCTTATTAATTAAATCCTGATTGACCCTGGCAATATATCCACGAAAAATATTTCCCGCACCAAAAGCAAGCCAATGGGGATCCTTCAAAGAATCTTCCCTCAATTTTCCAACATCATAACTTGGAAATTGGTCAACAAAATCTTTTAATTTATTAAAATTATCTAAACTAAGCTTCAAACTAACACCCCTTAAAAAATATTGCACCTATTTATAAACTCTTCGGAGTTTAAAATGGTTTAAATTGGTTTTAAATTACAAAGATGCTAATAACAGTATAGCTATAAAATATTTATTAGGCAAACATAAATAAAAATAAAATGTAAATCGAAAACAAAACCCCATGTAGGATAAATTTATGCGAAAAGATTTCAAGAGAGTAAATATTTGCAATAGAATGTAGGGACCAATTTATTGAATATTTAAACCAATGTAAGGACCAATTTATTGAATATTTAAACCAATGTAAGGACCAATTTGAAGCCCTAACCCGATTTTTGTAAAAAAATCGTGGTAGGTCTCAT